>JABCYT010000008.1 GCA_013290035.1 Alphaproteobacteria bacterium | reverse complement strand
GCATCATCAGCAGCGAGGCCGGGAAGACCGACAGCATGACGCCGAAGTGCTGCATGGTTATGGGCAGGTTCGCCCACATCCGCATGTCGGACGAGACGATGGTCAGCACCGCCAGCGCCGCGGAGGCGTTCATCAAGGTGTTGCTGCTCTGGGTCAGCGCCTGGCAGATCGCCAGCAGCGCGATGTTGCGCATCGCCCGTCGCGGCATGCCGCCGGACGTTACCACCGCTTCCTCCATCTTGATCGAGCCATCCAGCCGACCGCGACCCCGGGCACTGTGCCGTTCATTCCAGCGAGGTAAGGTGCTTCCGGACATGACGCTAATCGCCCTACCTGCCAACGAACCACCTGTGCGAAAGCGACCTGGAGCGATTCCTACTCAAACAGCGAGTTCCGAGAGTGCCGAAGCATCGTGCGGCCCGTGCTTCGATTGTTCGACCGATGCCGGCATCGCAAGACCGTCGTTGCCGTGGCCGTATGTCATACGCAAGTCCCGATCGGAATTAGACGCTGTTGGGCCCCATCATCATAGAATTGCAGCAGCCGGAACGGCCATTGACCTCATGGCCTACAACCCGGCGTGCCAACGGTTATGCCTTTCGAGGTATCCCGACCCCAGGTCACAACTTGATCACACTTCAGCAGGCGGGTTCGCTTACTCGTTAGCTTGAGTTTAATTTCACATTGGGTGTACCCTCGAACAATCATGGGTTGTCAACCGAGGAGGGTAGTTGCCGGGTTAAGCCATCACAAACATGTGCCAATTCGGTCACAGCCGATTTCTTCAACTGTGAGTTGTTGTCGATCGGGCATTTGCGTAGTGCGTGGGGCAGGCGCTGCGGAAGTGGAGGGGGAAATATGATGGACTCACCAGACGAATCTACAATTTTAATAGTTGACTCATTGCCTTTGCGCAATTTCGGTCTGGTCGCTCTTCTCGATCGTCTGTCCGGGACGACAAAGTTTCGTCTCGCGTCGCTTACGCCAGACGATGCTGAAAGATGGATCGAAGCGGACACCAATTGCAGCATGATCATCTACAATGTCGGCGGCGCGTCCGTCGCCGACCACAAGCACCTGAAACGGATCAAGGGGCTGAGGGCGCGCGCAGCAGAAGCGCCACTGGTGATCCTGTCCGACAACGACAGTCGCGAGGAGATCCTCTCGGCGTTGAGCGTCGGCGCACAGGGCTTCCTGTACGCGGGCACAAACGCCCAGCTGGCACTGCAGGCCCTCTCGTTTATTTTCAAGGGCGGATCGTATTTTCCCGCTGCCGCCCAGCCGAAACGTCGCAATTCCGCCCACCTGAATGAGACGCCTGACCTCAATGGCACGGCTGACCTGAACGGGACGGCTCACCTCAATGGGACGACGAAGAGCAGTTCCCCTCCGGTAGAGGGCGCCATGCTGGAGGCAGGCGACGTCGTCGTGGAAAACGACGCGGACGCCGGTTCGACAAATATCAATCTTACGGAAAGACAAAAATCGGTCCTCGAACATCTCGGCCGTGGAGACTCGAACAAGGCTATTGCGCGCCTGTTGGGAATCAGGGAGGGAACGGTCAAGGTTCACGTTCGACAGATCATGCGCAAGCTCGGCGTGGTCAACCGTACGCAGGTCGCCATTGCCTGTGCGAACGGCCCGCCACGGTTGCGCAAATCAATCATTCCAATGATCTCCGCAACCTGTTTGCCGATCCTGCAAGCGATGTGCTTGTTCTTGCATTAGCTCGCGCAACGGGTCGCTTCGTCGCGATCATCCCGCCCGGGATGGCGTCGACACGCCGTAGATCTCTTTTGCCGTCGCCGGGCTGATCGCGCCCTCGGCAAGATCGCGCGCCGCGGCCTCCCGATCGCGCCGCACGGGCGAACCGAAGCCACCGGCGCCCGGCGTCACCACGGCAAACCACTGGCCGGCCTTCAGCACGGCGGAGTCGCCGTCGAACGCCACACCGGGGCCTGCTTCGACCTGGCCGTGCGCGCCGGGGCCGCCGCCGAACAGGCCCCAGCTCTGCGAGCGCTGGCGGGTGATGTCGACCCGCACGCGGCAGTCGTGCGTCGCCTGGTAGACCCGGCGCAGGCCCATGCCGCCGCGATACTGGCCGACGCCGCCCGAGTCCTCGACCAGCTCGTAGCGCATCAGGGTCAGGGGATACTCGATCTCCAGCGCCTCGACCGGCAGGTTCGAGGTGTTGGTGGTGTGGACATGCACGCCGTCCAGCCCGTCCTTGGTGGCGCGCGCGCCGCTGCCGCCGCCGATCGTCTCGAGATAGACCCAGGTCGAGCCGTCCTGCGGCCGCTTGCCGATGAAATAGGCGACGATGCAGGCGGAGTTGGAGCAGGCCATGACCCGCTCGGGGATGGCCTGCGCCAGCGCACCCAAAATCATGTCAGCGACCCTCTGGCAGGTCTGCAAGCGGCCGTTGACCGCGGCGGGCGCCACGCAGTTGAGAATGCTGCCCTGGGGCGCGGCGATGCTGAGCGGCCGCGCCAGGCCGGCATTGGGCGGAATGGTGGGGTCCATCACCGACTTCACGATGTAGTAGGTGGTGGCGAGCAGCGCCGTGTAGGTCATGTTGATGCCGGCGCGCATCTGTTCCGGCGCTTCGAAGGCCAGCGACATGGCGTCGCCCTTCACCGTGACCTCGACCGCGAGCGGCAGCAGGCCCGCCACCTCCTCGTTGTCGAACACGTCCTCGAAGCGCCAGGTGCCGTCGGGCATGGCGGCGATGGCGGCGCGCATCTTGCGTTCGGCGTAGTCCATCAGCGCCTCGCCCGCCTGCAGCACCGTCTCGGTGCCGTACTTTGCCGCCAGCGCCTGGAAACGTTTTACGCCGACGCGGTTGGCCGCCATCTGGGCGCGCAGGTCGGACAGGCGTTCGCTCGGCACCTGGCAGTTCAGCAGGATCAGGTCCTGCACATCGCCCTGCAGCTCGCCGGCGCGGTAGAGGCGCACCGGCGGGATGCGCAGCCCCTCCTGGTAGATGTGGGCATGGCCGCGATCGACGAAGTCGGCATGGTGGGCCAGGTTCACCGTCCAGGCGACCAGGCGGCCGTCGATGAAGATCGGCTCGGCCAGCACGATGTCGGGCAGGTGCGTGCCGCCGCCTTCATAGGCGTCGTTGCCGATGAAGGCGTCGCCCGGGCGGATGTCCTGGGTCGGGTAGCGCCGCATGATGTGCGGCACGAGGTCCAAGAAGCTGCCGAGATGGATCGGGATGTGCTCGGCCTGGCAGAGCGTCTCGCCGGCCGCGTTGAACAGCGCCGTCGAGCAGTCGCGCCGCTCCTTGATGTTGGTCGAATGCGAGGCGCGGATCAGCGTCTCGCCGGCTTCGTCGACGATCGAGGCGAGCGACGCGCCGATGACTTCGATGGTGATGGGGTCGAGGGGAGTCATGGGGCGCTCATACGCAACGTAACCTCGCCCTGAGGAGCGGTCCGCAGGACCGCGTCTCGAAGGGTGGGAAGCAGTCGTGCTGTTGCCCATCCTTCGAGACGCGCGCTGCGCGCGCTCCTCAGGATGAGGTGGTGTTTGGTCATGTCGCCGTCTCCAGAATGAGATTGAGATACGCGTCGACCCGTGCCGCTGTCCCGGGCGGCACCAGGGTGGTGGCGTCCATCTGCTCGACGATGGCGGGGCCGGTGAAGCGGTTGCCCGGGCGCAGCCTGTCGCGGGCGTAGATCGGCGTCGGGACGAAATCGCGCGACTCGGCCAGCCACACCGGCCGATGCTCGACGATGGCGCCCGACGCATCCGGCCCGGCGTCGGGATTCGCCAGAAGCTCGGCCTTGCGCACGATGCCGGTCGCCTCGACGCGGAGCGTGACGAGTTGCACCGGGTCGCCGTCGGCGGCGAAGCCGTAACGCTGGCGATGCGCCTCGCCGAAGCCCGCGGCCAGCGCCTGCAGCGTGGCGGGCGCGATCGGGGCCTCGGGCACGGCGACGCTGAGCTCGTAGTTCTGGCCGTGGTAGCGCATGTCCACGGTGCGCGCGAGGCGCCGCTGGGCCGGCGCGATGGCCTCGTGCTCGAACCAGCGCTCGGCGCGCTCGCTGAGCCCGGCGAAGGCCTGGGCGACGTCGGCCGTCGAGGCTTCGGTCGCGGGCAGCAGCCGGGTCAGGCCGAAGTCGGCGCGCAGGTCGGTCAGCAGAAGGCCCATGGCGCAGAGAATGCCGGGATTGGCCGGCACCAGCACGCGGCCCATGTCGAGCTCGCGGGCGAGCCGCGCGGCATGCAAGGGACCGGCGCCGCCGAACGCCATCAGCGTGTAGTCGCGCGGGTCGTGGCCGCGCTGCACGGAAATGACGCGGATCGCGCGTGCCATGTTGGCGGTCACGACCGAGAGGATGCCCTGCGCCGTTTCGGGGATGGAAAGGCCCAGCCGCTCGGCGAGGCGGCCGATCGCCCGCTCCGCGAGGTCCCGCCGGATCTTCATGCGGCCGCCCAAAAGGTGCTCGGGGTTCAGGGTCTGCAGCACGACATTGGCGTCGGTGACCGCGGGCTCCTGGTTGCCGCGATCGTAGCAGGCCGGGCCGGGATCGGCGCCACAGGAGCGCGGTCCCACCTTCAGCAGCCCGCCGCTGTCGATATAGGCGATCGAGCCGCCGCCCGCGCCGACAGTGTGGATGTCGAGCATGGGCGCCTTGATCGGATAGCCATGCACGATGGCCTCCGCCGCGAGCCGGCAGCGGCCATCCTGCAACAGGGCGACGTCGGTCGAGGTGCCGCCCATGTCGAAGGTGATGAGGTCGGCGAAGCCCGCCAACGCCCCGATCGCCTGGGCGCCGACCACGCCGGTCGACGGGCCGGAGAGCACGGTGCGCACCGGCATGTCGGCGGCGGTCGGGAAGCCGATGACGCCGCCGTTGGACTGCGTGAGGTGCGGCGTCGCGGTCATGCCGAGCGCCTCCAGCCGCGGGCTGAGGCGGCGGATATAGCGGCCCATCACCGGCCCGAGATAGGCGTTCAGCACCACCGTAGACAGCCGCTCGAATTCGCGGAACTCGGGCGCGATCTCATGGCCGGCGGAGATGAAGACGTCGGGCAGCTCCTCGCGCAGGATCGCGACCGCGCGCTTCTCGTGATCGGGACGGATGAAGCCGTAGAGGAAGGAAACCGCGACCGCCTGCACGCCTGCCGCCTTGAGCGCCCGTGCGGCGGCCCGCATCTTGTCCTCGTCGAGCGGCGTATCGATCTCGCCGGTATGGCGCACCCGCTCGGGCACTTCGAGGCGCAGGTCGCGCGGCACCAGGGTCTTGGGCTTGTCGGCCTGGATGTCGTAGAGATCGGGCCGCTTCTGGCGGCCGATCTCCAGGAGGTCACGGAAGCCGTCGGTGGTAATCAGGCCGGTCTTGACGCCGCGATGCTGGATCAGGGCGTTGGTCGCCACCGTGGTGCCGTGGCCGAAATAGACGATCGATGCCGCCGGATGGTCCTTGGCCTCGGGCACGACGCGGCGCATGCCCTCCTCGACGCCCTGGGCAATGCCACGCGACGGATCGTCCGGCGTCGAGGGCACCTTCCAGGTCTCGACCCGCCCCGCCTGCTCGTCGAACAGGCAGATGTCGGTGAAGGTTCCGCCCGAGTCTACGCCAACGCGCCAACGCGACATGCCGTTCCTTCCTACCTCACCGCCGCGGGCGCGCTTTGCAGAAATTCGAGCAGGGACTGCTTGTAGAATTTGGCCATGCCGGTCGTACCATGGCCGCGCGTCTCCGCGCTGGCCGGGATCAGGTACAGGCGGCCGCTCCTGACCTGCTTCAGCGCGCCGTCCATCAGGCCGGTCTCAGGCGGGTTGCGTTCGTCGTCGGCGGCATTGATGGCGAGCAGCGCCGTGGTGATGCGCGCAAGGCCGGGTGAGGCGTCGTAGTCGCCCGACGAGTCCCATTGGTAAAGCGTGTCGTTGGCGTCGGCGGTGAAAGGCGCGGCCAACCGCTCGTCCAGGAGCTTATCGGCCGCCTCCCGCGTCGGCGCCAGCTTCTGGTAGGCGAGCGTGCCGCCTGACGTGGCGACGCCGAAGAACACGGCGGCCGCCCTGAGCGCGCGCGGCGGTGTCGTGTAGTTGCCGTCCTTCCAGTCCGGGTCGTTGCGGATCGTGTCGATGATCAGGCGCCGCATCATCCAGTTGCGGCTCGACATCGCCGTCGGCTGGGCGGCCATCGGCGCGAGGGCGTCCATGAAGTCGGGATATTTCTCGCCCCACAGCCAGGTGTGCATGCCGCCCATGGAATTGCCGATCACCAGGCGCAGGTGGGAGACGCCGAGGCCTTCCTTGAGCAGCCGGTACTGCGCATCGACCATGTCGGCGTAGTCGTAGCGCGGGAACTTCGTGCGCAGGCCGTCGGAGGGTTTCGAGGATTTTCCGTGGCCGATGCCGTCCGGCAGGATGATGTAGTACCTGGCGGCATCGAGCGGCTGGCCGGATCCGAAGAGCTCGCCGGCGAAGGCTGGGGTCAGCATGCTGGCGCCCGAGCCCGTGGTGCCGTGCAGGACCAGCACCGGCTGGCCGGACGGATCGCCGATCGTCGTGTGGTGAAGGCGCAGCTCCGGCATGACCTCGCCGGTGTGGAATCTGAAGTCGCGCGCGATCCAGTCACCCTGTTTCGGCGCCGGATAGTCGGCGGCCCCGGCCGGCGCGGCGATCAGCGCCAGGGCAAACGCGACAGCGACGTGGACGCGACTCATGAGGCCTCCCCTTCCCTTGATTGTTATCACGGCAGGCCGTTGCGTACGTGACGCCGATAGGCCGGACGTTCGGCGAGCTTGTCGTAATAGGCGGCGACGGCGCTGTAGTGGGGCCGTTCGAAGTCGAGGCTGAACCAGCGATTGACCACGAGGCCGACGGGAATGTCGGCCACGGTGAACGTCTCGCCGCACATGTAAGGCCCGCCGCGGTCGAGATGGTCGTCGAGCTGGCCCACTTCCCTGGTGATCTGATTGCGGCCCTGCTCGATGAACCACGGATTGTTCCACGGCGGCTCGTGCAGCATGCCGCCGAGGAAAGCGCCGCGCAGCGAGATCGAGGTCTCGTAGTTCGCCCAGTCCATCCATTGCTCGACATGGGCGCGCTGCACCGGGTCCTTGGGATAGATCGCGTCCGGGCCGTGCCGGGTCGCCAGATAGCGAACGATCGAATTGGATTCGCGCAGCACCACGCCGTCGTCGATCACGGCCGGGATGAGGCCGATCGGGTTGATCCGCAGGAATTCCGCGGTCGACGTCGGCATGTAACCGCGGCCCCAATCCTCGCGCTCGAAGGCGATGCCGAGCTCGTCGCAAATCCACAGCACCTTCCGGACGTTGAAGGAGTTCGCCCGACCCAGAATCTTCAGCACCGACTTCTCCCTGGACACATACTCGTCAGGCGGCGGGGACGCGGACCCAGCCTTCCATCAGGCGGCGCGCCGAGCGGCTCATCAGGACTTTCCTGACCTTCCAGTGATTGCCGTCCTTCTGCACCTCGGCGCCCACCTTCAGCGTGCCGGAGGGATGGCCGAAGCGCACGCGGCCGTCGGCCCCGACCGGCGCCACGCGATGCACGACGGTGCCCGGAATGGCGGCGGCGGCGGCGATCGCCACCGCGCCGGTGCCCGTCATCGCGTGGTGGAGCACGCCCATCGAAAAGATGCGCGCCAAAAGGTCGATCGAGCCCGCCTCGACGGTGCGGCCGTCGGAGGCGGTGTAGCCGGCCGGCTTGCCCACGAAGGCGAGCTTGGGCGTGTGCGGCCGCCTGGCCGTCGCCTCCGCGGACGTCGCCGCATCTCCCATCGCGACCGTCCCCAGCGCGCGCACCGATTCGACGCGGGCCAGCAGCGCCTTGTCGCCGTTGATGTCGCCTTGCAGCTCGGTGCCCTTGAGGCCGAGCCCGGCGGCATCGACGAAGATCGTCGGGTTGCCGGCATTGATCAGGGTGGCTTCGATCTTGCCGACCCCGGGAACGTCGAGCAGGTCGATATGATTGCCGGTCGGAAACGTGGCGCCGCCGCCGGCGCCCTGCGCGCCCTCGTCATCGGCGGGATCGAGGAACTCGAGCTCCACCTCGGCTGCCGGAAAGGCCACGCCGTCGAGCCGGAAGTCGCCCAACTCCTGCACCTCGCCGCCGGTCATCGGCACGTGGCTCACGATCTTCTTCCTGATGTTGGCCTGCCAGATGCGAACCGTGGCGGTGCCGTCCGGCGGCGCTGTGACCAGGCCCGTGCTGATCGCGAACGGTCCGACGGCAGCGCTGAGGTTGCCGCAGTTGCCCGACCAGTCGACCAGCGGCTGATCGATCGCCACCTGGCCGAACAGGTAGTCGACGTCGCAATCCGGGTGCGCGGATTTCGACAGGATGACGACCTTGCTGGTGCTCGAGGTCGCGCCGCCCATGCCGTCGGTGTGCTTGCCATAGCGATCGGGGCTGCCGATCACGCGCATCAGGATGCGGTCGCGTGCCTCGGGGTCAGACGGCAGGTCCTCGGCGAGAAAGAAGACGCCCTTGCTGGTGCCGCCGCGCATGTACACGGCGGGAATGCGGAGTTGGCTCATCGGCGGTCCTCGGGATGAACAAGGTCACGCCGAGTATATAGCGAACGGCATCCGCCAGCGCACGGCACGGCTGGGCATCTGCCGCTCGACCAGAAGGAAAATCATGACGGCCAGCATCGCCAGGAAGTGACCGTTGGCGACGAACATCGGCACGAGCATCAGCGCCCAGCAGGCGCCGACGCACCACAGGCCGGAGGTGAAGCCGTAGGCCAGGCAATCGCGGTCGGCCAACCAGCCGAAGGCGCCGAGCCTGGGCAGGCGATGGCAGCGGTTGAGGCTGGCTTGGCGGGCCGGCGTCGCGTGCCAGAGCGCCGCCACGGCCAGGGACGCGACCCAGCCGATGCCGAGCACCGCCAGCCCGGCCGAGGCGACGGCGAGCAGGGTCATGGCTGCCGTCCAGACCGCGGCATAGGCCAGCGAGAACAGCACGATGGCGCGCGGCCGCCGCCGCGCCAGGCTGCGGATCCATAGATGCGTCATCTGCACGGTCAGCAAGGGCGCCATCATGGCCAGCGCCATGGCGAACGACGCCACGACCAGCAGGACGAGGGCGGGCTGGCCTACCCCGCCGATCGGCGGGTACCAGAGTCGCGCGAGCCCGATCGACGCCGCGCAGAGTTCCGTCAAGGGATAGCGCCGGTCGACGGCGGCCAGGATGAACCAGCCGGTGAGACTGGCCAGCAGGAGCGGCAGGCCGGCGCCTTGGCGCATCACCGCCAGGACGACGGCCGTCGGCATGCTACTGAGCCTGGCGATAGATGCTGACCCGTCCGACGGTGACACCTTGCTGCGGCCCGGTCTTCGCGCCCGGCACGAAGCGCACCGGCAGATGCTCGACATCCAGCGCCTGGCTCATGTGCAGGCGGTCGACGATGTTCGTGATGTCGAACACCGTGGTCAGGCCATTGCCGGCCTGCGGCCCGTCGGCGAGGGTCGCCCGCCTGACGCCGAACAGCGACAGCGTGCCCGCCAGATTTTCTGGATGCTCGGCCGGATTGGCGCCTTCGGGCAGGGCGACATAAACGGAATACGAACCGCTGCCGCTTTCGCTGCGGATGTTCTCAAGGTTGAGATAGACGCGATCCGGCTCGCGCGCGGCGGCGCCCGGCGCCGCCAGCGAGCGCAGGCTCTGGATCACCCGCGCCGTGGTCGGCCGGTCGAGTCGCACGCGCGTATCGACCGGCGCCGCGCCAAGCTGCACCGTGGCGTCGTTGGCGCCCACCAGCTCGGCGTGCTGGGTCACGCCGCCGCCAACCGCTGCCGGCAGCCGGGCGGCGGCGAGGCCAAGGGTAACCGCGCGCTGAGCGAGCGGCTGGGCACCGCCCAGCGGGTCGGACGTGTCCTCATAGACATAGTTCAAATTTTGCGCCTGCGTATTCAGCATGTCACGCGGCGTGTAGAACACCGGATTGCCGGCGACGTCCGGCATCACGAACTTGCGCGCGCCCGACCCGGAGGGCCCGTTCAGCCACGCCGCATCGGTTGGATTGGCATGCTGGGGATCGCGCTTCAGCCAGACCTCCCACAACCGGTCGATGTTCGCATGGTGCAGCCAGAAGACGGGATCGAGGGCTGCCGTCACCGGCATCGACATCAGGCCGACATTCTGCGGCGGGGCCGCCTGTTGACCGCCGACTTCGACGTGCACGTTGTTGTGCGGCTCGCTCTCGAGCATGCCGTTGGTGCCGCCGGAATGGCTGAAACCTGTCGGCACGCCACCGAAGCCGGGCGAGCCACCCGACCGGGAGCCAAGGAAGGCCTTTTCCGTCAACGCGTCGAGGCGGATCTGGCTGGGATCGATATCGACAGTGCCGTCGCCCGCGTCGCCGTAGCGGAAGGGCGTCGCCAGCGGGTTGTCGGTGCCGTCGGGCAGGCTTGGCGCCGTGAGCGCCAGCGGCAGGGTGCGGGCATTGGGGTTACTGGCTTCGTCATAGTCCCAGTAGGGCAGCGCCCAGGTGGCGGGACCGCCCTGCTTGACGATGGAAGCCCGCACGATCGCCTCGAAGGCGGCGAGATAGCCGCGATGCCAGGGCAGGAAATAGCCGCTCTGGTGCTGGCACTGGTCCCAATCCCGCCGCCTGGCCTCGGCGGGCGGCAGGGACGTCGTCGCGTCGATGTATCCGTAGCCCTGCCAAAGCTCCTGGTCGAAGCCGTGCATGGCGGCAAGGTAGGTCCAGCTCGTGGCATCGGTGATCGGTCGCGTCTGCAGATCGCGAACCGCTCGCGCATACCACAACATCGTGGGGTTCCAGTCGTTGCCGAGCCGCCAAAGGTTCATGCGGGTGACTGTCATGGCTCACCTCCCCCGACCGGCCGTAGAGTGTAGATAGTGACTGTATCCTATTTTGGCGAGTCTTTCAACTTCTGGTTGACGCCGTCACCGCCGCCGCCAGGCCTGCAGCTGGCCCAGCAGGAAGCGATCAGACAGGACGTGCAGCGCCTTGACCGATGCCGACGTCACGACGATCACGATGCAGAGCGCGGCGGCGGCGGCCGTCTGCCCGGCCTCCTCGATGTTGAGCGCAGCCACCGAGGCGAGCTTGGTGTCGGGCGCGTAGAGGAAGATCACCGACGACACGGTCGTCATGGCGTTGACGAACAGGTAGATGGCGATGTCGAGGATTGCCGGCAGGCAGATCGGCACGATGACCCGCGCGAAGGTGCGCCATACCGGCACCTTGAGCGAAGCCGACACCGATTCGAACTCGGGGTCGATCTGCTTGAGGGCCGTCGTCGCCGTGAGATGCCCCACCGTGTAGAAATGCGCCACCGCGTTGATCACCAGGATGGCCATGGTGGCGTAGAGGAAGTTGAGCGGGTTGCCGGGCGCGTTGAAGAAGAAGATGTAGCCCAGCCCGAGCACCAGGCCGGGCACCGCCATGGGCAGGAAGGCCAGCAGCTGCACGATGCCGCGCATCAGGAAGAAGTCGCGTGTCTTCTCGTTCAGCCAGGCGCCGACGAACATCAGCGCCGTACCGAACAGCGCGGCGCCGGCCGCCATCTCGAGCGAATTGAAATAGGAGTCCCAGCCGTTGGCGTCGACCTTGGCGAAGTCGTAGTTGTCGAGCGTGAGGCTGAGATTGTACGGCCAGTACTTGATCAGCGAGCCCCAGGCCGCCATGCCCAGGATGGCGAGGATGCCGACCGAGACCAGCGTGCAGAAGGCGATGAAGAAGGCGTCGCGGCCGAGCTTGGGCCGCGGGATCAGCGGCACGGCGCGCGCGGTGAGCAGCGCCACCTGCTTGCGCTGGACCAAGCGGTCGACGACGAAGGCCAGCGCCGCGGGCGCCAACAGCACCATGCCGACCACGGCGCCCATCGAAAAGTTCTGCTGGCCGATCACCTGCTTGTAGACGTCGGTCGCCAGCACGTTGAAATTGCCGCCGATCACCTTGGCGATGCCGAAATCGGTGATCACCAGGGTGAATACCACCAGCGCCGCGCTGATCAGGCCGTACTTGGCGCCGGGCAGGGTGACGGTGAAGAAGACGCGGATCTTCGAGGCGCCCAGCGCGTCGGCCGCCTCGTAGAGCCTGGCGTCGGCGGTGGCCAGCGCGGTCACCAGGATCAGGGTGGCGTGCGGGAAGCAGTAGAAGACCTGGGCGATCAGGATGCCGTCGAAGCCGTAGATCGGCCCGCCCAGCAGACCCTTGAAGAAGCCCTGGTTGCCGAACAGATAGACCAGCGCCAGGCCAGGCAGCAGCGAGGGCGCGAAGATCGGGATCAGCGAGATGCCCTGGAACAGCCAGCGCGCCGGCAGCACGGTGCGGGTAAGCGCATAGGCGAAGAAAAAGGCGAGCGGCACGACGATCAGGGTGGTCGCCGCCGCGACATGGAAGGAATTCAGCGCCGAGTCGAAGAGGGCCGGGGTCGAGAAATAGGCAAGGTAATTGGCCAAGCCGACGAACCTGCCGTCGCGGTCCTCGAAGCCCTTGGCGAGCAACGACCACAGCGGCAGGCCGACGATCACCAGCAGCACGAGGGCGAGGACGACGACGCCGGCGCGCATGGCAAGCTCGTCGCCCGACAGGCTGAGCCGCGTGGTGCGCAAGCGCACGGCGGCGGCGATGCTCACGCGGCGAACACCCTGAGCCGATCGGGCGGCAGCGCGACGTCGAGCTGCCGGCCGGGCTCGATGCCCAAGTCGCGGATCAGGTTGGATGAGAAGTCGGCCGTCACGGCCACGTCGGCGGCGTTGGCGATCCTGAGCGTGGCACGGCAGAAGGCGCCGACGAAATCGAGCTCGGCCACTTCCACGGTCACGCGATTGACGACATCGGACGGCAGGTCGCGCACCCGCACATCCTCGGGCCGGATGCAGAGCCGCACCGCCGTGCCCGGCGCCAGCCCGTCCTGCAGCGGACAGGAGAATTCGTGGCCGTTCACCCGGACGCGGTCGGCGGCGGCCAGCTTGCCGGAGAGGAAGTTCATCGAGCCCACGAAGTCGGCGACGAAGGCGGTCGCCGGCCGGCGGTAGATTTCCTGCGGCGTGCCGACCTGTTCGATGGCGCCGGCATTCATCACCACGATGCGGTCGGCCATGGTGAGCGCCTCCTCCTGGTCGTGCGTCACCATGATGGTGGTGACGCCCAGCCTGCGCTGCAGCGCCTTGATCTCGTGGCGCAGGCGCAGGCGCACCCGCGCGTCGAGCGCCGACAAGGGCTCGTCGAGCAGCAGCAGGCCGGGCGACGTCGCCAGCGCGCGGGCCAGCGCCACGCGCTGCTGCTGGCCGCCCGACAGCTGCGCGGGATATTTCGGGCCCGAGTCGGGCAGGCCGACCAAGGCCAGAAGCTCGTCGACTCGGCGGACGATCTCGGCCCGCTTGCGGCGGCGGCTGACCAGACCGTAGCCGACATTGTCGGTGACGGTGAGATTGGGAAACAGCGCATAGGACTGGAAGACGATGCCGAAGTCGCGCTTGGCGGGCGGCAGCGCCGAGACGTCGCGGCCCTTCTGGCGGATCGTGCCCGAGCTCTGCGGTTCGAGCCCGGCGATGGCGCGCAGCAACGTCGTCTTGCCGCAGCCCGAGGGACCGAGAAAGCAGACGAACTCGCCCTCGGCGACATCGAGCGAGATGTCGCCGAGGGCGATGAAGTCGCCGAAGCGCTTGGAGAGGTTTCGGACTTCGAGGTGGCTATTCGTCATCGCAGAGCGCACGCCCCTCTTTGTCCTCCCCCGTTCATACGGGGGAGGTGGCCCGAAGGGCCGGAGGGGGAAGGCCGCAGGACGGGCGTCCAACAAGTTCAGATCTTAAATCTTCGGAGATCACCGCTGAGGCTCGCCCCCTCCTACCCTCCCCCGTAAGACGGGGGAGGAGACGAGTTGCGTCACTTGGCCTTGGGCGCCGATTTGCCGTCGTAGCGCTTGGTCCATTCGGCGAGGATGCGCTCGCGGTTCTTGGCCATCCATTCCATGTTGTTCTTGATCATCGCCGGCTCGGCGTTGACCGGATAGTTGACCGGCGCCGCCTTGACGCCCGGCAGGGCGACGACGGCGTAGGACTGCGCATAGAGCTCGTTGGCCGTCTTGGTGACGGCCCAGTCGGCGAGCTTCTTGGCCGCTTCGAGGTTCTTGGTGCCCTTGACGATCGCGGTGGCCTCGAGCTCCCAGCCCAGCCCCTCCTTGGGCACGATCAGGTCGAGCGGCGCGCCCTTGGTCTTCTCCGAGGCGCCGCGCATGTCGAGCCCGATGCCGATCAGGCGCTCTCCCTTGGCGGCCTGCACGCAAGGCGCCGAGCCGGAGTGGATGTATTGCGCGATGTTCTGGTGCAGCGCATCCATGTACTTCCAGCCGGCCTCCTCGCCCATGATCTGCAGCCAGGCGGCGACGGTCAGGTAGCCGGTGCCCGACGAGGCGGGGTTGGGCATCACGATGGAGTCCTTGTAGTCGGGCTTGATGAGGTCGGCCCAGCTCGCCGGCACCGGCTTGTTGGCCTTCTTGCCTTCGACGGTATTGAAACAGACCAGCGAGAGATAGGCGTCCATGCCGACCCAGGTCTCGGGATTCTTGCCGCTCTTGAACATGGGCTTGAGCGCCGCCGCGCCGGCCGGCGTGTAGGGCTCCAGCATGCCCATGGTGTCGAACAGCGCCGTGCTCGAGGCGGCGAGGCCCCAGATGATGTCGGCGCGCGGATTGTCCTTCTCGGCGATCAGCTTGGCCGTCACCACGCCGGTCGAGTCGCGCACCCAGGCGATCTCGACGGTGGGATTGTCGGCCTCGAAAGCCTTCTTGAAGGGATCGAGCTGGTCGTTCTCCAGCGCCGTGTAGACCGTGAGTTTGGTCTTCTGGGCGAGGGCCGGCATGGCGAGCGACGCTACCGCGAACGCCGCGGCGCCCGCCAAGGCGGTGCGCCGGATCATTGTGCTGATGGTCATATTGCCCCCCGTGGTTGTGCGAAAACCTTAACACGAGGAATATGACGGACAAGCGACGTCAGCGGTTCTCCGCCAGTTTCTCCGCCACGGCGCTCAGCCAGCGCCGCACCAGCCGCTCCTCGTCCTTGCCGGCGAGGCCGGTGAGGCGGTCCTCGACCTCCGTCACCCGGGCGCGGCAACGCTTGAGCAGCGCCTGGCCCCTGGCCGTCGCGGTGAGCTGGAGAATGCGGCCATGCGAGGCGTGCGCCGACTTTTCGATGGCGCCCGCCTTCGCGAGGTTGCCGACGATGACGTTGATGGTCTGCGGCGTGAGAAAGGTGAGCCGCGCCAGGTCGGCGCCGGAGAGGCCGGGATAGGACGCGATCATGGTCAGCACCGCGAATTGCGGCGGCGTCACTGCGAGGTCGGCCAGCACCTTCTCCATGGCCTGGCGCACCGCCACGTTGGCCTGGCGCACCAGGTAGCCGAGATGGCCCTCCGGTCCGCGCTTGCCCTCGCCCGGACGCGGCACGGCAGCCGGCTCGGCGGCCTTCGGCTTGCGACTCATATCAGCCTTCTTATATGTTGTCAGAGATCGAACATAGCAGGAGAGCCGCCGTGAATCCCACTCTCGCCGCGCTGATCGGCCGCCACCTGGCGGCCGAGAACGCGCAGGACCTGGCGGGCACGCTCGCCAACGCTGCACCCCGACTGCCGCTTCGAGGATCTGGCGACCGGCCAGACCTGGCGGGGCCACGCCGGCGCAGCCGCGCATTACGGGCAATGGTGGACCACCTTCGACGTCACGGTGAAGCGCGGGCCGGGCCAGTCGTCGGCGTGGACCGACGACGACGGCTACATCACCGAGGCGACCTGGCACGGGCAGGCATGTCGGCCCCTTCCTCGGCATCGCACCCAGCGGCCGCACCATCGTGCAGCCCGTCGTCGTCGTCCTCTCGTTCAAGGACGGCCTGATGCCGGGCGAGCGCTTCCACTACGACCTCGCGTCGCTCCTGCGCCAGATCGGCGCCGAGCCGATCCCGGCCCTGGCCGGGCTGCAGCATCGCGCGGCGGCCTAGTCGGCGCGAAACACCTTCTTGAGCTCGGCCGTCGGCAGGGTCTCGCGCATCCAGGCGAAGCCGCCCCTCTCCTTCATCTCGCGCGCGCCCTTCATGAAGGCGGCGAGCGCCAGCCGCGACAGCGCGCCGCCGACGCTGACCCGCTTCACGCCCACGCCCGCGAGCTGCTCAGCGGTGAGGTCGGGGTCGCCGGCGCTCATCACCACGTTGAGCGGCTTGCCGATCTCCGAGATGACCGTCTTCATGGTCGCAAGGTCGCGCAGGCCCGGCGCATAGAGTACGTCGGCCCCCGCCTTCTCGAAGGCTTTCAGCCGCTTGATCGTGTCGTCGAGATCGTTGACGCCGCGGATCAAGTTCTCCGCCCGCGCGGTGAAGGTGAACGGCACTTTCAGCGCGCGCGCCATCTCGACCCCTGCCGCCACTCGCTCGACGGCATGGTCGAAGTCGTAAATGCGCTCGCCGCTCCAATCCTCGATCGAGCCGCCGACCACGCCGGCCTCGGCCGCGTCGCGCAGGATGGTAGCCGCCTCCTTCGGGTCGTCGGCATAGCCGTTCTCGAGATCGGCATTGACCGGCAGGTCGGTCGCCCGCGCGATCACGCGGCAGTTTTCCAGGAGCTCGTCGCGGCTTACCGCGCCGTCACCATCGACGCGCCCCAACGCGTTGGACATGCCGAGGCTGGTCGTCGCCAGCGCCTCGAAACCCAGCGACTGCAGCAGCTTGGCGGTGCCGGCATCCCACGGGTTGGGCAGCAGCAGGATGCCCGGTCGGGCGTGCAGCTCACGGAAGACTTGGCCTTTTTCGGCTTGCGTGCGCATGGGGTCCCTATCTTTTTGTCGGCAAAGACTCAGCGCGAAAACACCATCGCCTGGTCGCGCACCGCGCCGAAACGCAGGCTGAGGAGGTCGAGCGCATAATTCTGGTAGAGCTTCCACGGCCGTTTGGAACCCTGCTTG
>JABCYT010000007.1 GCA_013290035.1 Alphaproteobacteria bacterium | reverse complement strand
CCGATTCGGCGATCTCCTTGGCGAGATCCATCGCGCCCTTGCGCACGTCGGCCAGCGGCACCAGCACGTCGGCCAGGCCCCAGGCGACGGCTTGCTCGCCGCCGATGCGCCGGCCGGTATAGAACAACAGGTTGGCGCGCTGCTGGCCGATCAGGCGCGGCAGGGTGTAGGTGAGCGAGAAGCCGGGATGAAAGCCCAGCCGCGTGAAGTTGGCGGCGAAGCGGCCTTCGGCGCAGGTGACGCGGAAGTCGGTCATCACCGCGAGGCCCAGCCCGCCGCCGATCGCCGGGCCCTGGATCGCGCCCACGCTGGGCTTCCTGGCGCGGAACAGGCGGGTCGCCTCCTTGTAGAGATGCTTGCCGCTTTCGGCCGCGCCGGTCTGCGGCCGGTTGGCGAAGTCGGCGCCGGCGCAGAACGACTTGCCCTGGGCACACAGCACGTAGGCGCGGATGTTGCCGTCGCGGTCGAACGCCTCGAAGGCATCGGCGATCTGGTTGATCAGCGAATTGTCGAAGAAATTGTGCGGCGGCCGCTGGATCTCGACGATGCCGACATGACCCTCGCTGCTGACGCCGATATCCTTGTAGGTGGCGCTCATGAATTTCCCCCCACGGGCTATAAGTGAGCGGTGATACTGCCCCGCCACCGGGGCATCCGTCGAGTTGGGAGGATGTAAAATGCCGCAAAGCGAACGCCACGCGCTGGTCGTGGGCGGAGGTACCATGGGCGTAGGTATCATCGCCATGTTCCTGGCCCATGGCTGGAAGACCGATGTGGTGTCGCGCTCGGCTTCGACGCGCGACGGCCTGCCCGAGGCCTGCGGCCGCGCGCTCGCCGCCATGGGCAAGCCTGCCGATACGTCAGGCCTTGCGACCTATGCCACGTTGCCGGAAGCGACATGGTCCAAGATCGACGTCGTGGTGGAGACCGTCACCGAGGACCTGGCGCTGAAGCAGAAGCTGTTCGCCGAGATGGAAGGCCTCGCCCTGCCTGGTGCTGCGATCACCTCCAACTCCTCGAGCTTCCCGATCAGCGAGATCGCCAAAGGCCTGAAGAGCCAGGGCCGCATGCTGGGCCTGCACTTCTTCATGCCGGCGCACCTGATCCCGCTGGTCGAGGTCGTACGCTCCGTCCACTCCGACGTGAAGCAGGCTGAACGGCTGGGCGAGATCATGTCGTCGCTCGGCAAGCGGCCGGTGCAGGTCAAGAAGGACGTGATCGGCTTTTTGGGCAACCGCATCCAGGGCGCGCTGATGCGCGAGGCCTTGTGGCTGATCGAGCAGGGCGTCGCCTCGCCGGAGGATATCGACGCCACGGTGCGGCTCTCCTTCGGCTTCCGCTATGCCGCGGCCGGCCCGATCGTGCAGAAGGAGCATTCGGGCTGGGACACGACCTGCGCGGTGGCCAAGATCATCTGGCCCGATCTCAGCAACGCCAAAGGCCCGCCGCCCGTCCTGCAGCGCAACGTCGACGAAGGCCGCATCGGCTTCAAGACCAAGCGCGGCTTCTTCGAGTGGAACGACGAGTCCATCGCAAAAGAGCGCGCCCGTTACGAGCGCGCTCTTCGCAAATGTCTGGAAATCTTCCGCGAGGAAGGGATTCTTTAGGCCGCGCCCTCAGGTAGCGCGGCCACGACCGCCGCCGCCGAAGCGGCGACCACCGCCATTGCCGCGCGGTCCACCGAACGGCGGCCGGTCACCCTGCGGACGAGGCGTATACGGACGCTTGGCATGCGGACGCGCGCTGTAGGGACGATCGCCTTCCGGACGATCACCTTGGGGACGATCGCCGCCTTGCGGGCGATCGCGATAATCACCGCGCGGCCACTGATGTTCGGCCTGTGCGGGCGGACGCTCGCCGCGCGAGCGATCACCGAACGAGCGATGGCGGCCGGGGCCGCCGCCGGGACGACCGGCGCCGCCGCCGGGACGTCCGGGGCGGTAGCGTTGATCGCGCTGGCTCTCGTCGTTCGCCTCGCGCTCGGCCCGCGGACGCATCGGCGGGGCGGCCGGCATGTCCTCGTTGGCCGGCGTCGAAATGACGGCGATGCGCTGGTTGGTCAGGCGCTCGATGCTCTTGAGCTGGCCGCGCTCGCTGCTGTCGCAGAACGACAGGGCGACGCCCGAGGCGCCGGCGCGCGCGGTGCGGCCGATGCGATGGACGTAGCTCTCGGCGTCGGCCGGCAGCTCGTAGTTGATGACATGGGTCACGCCCACGACGTCGATGCCGCGCGAGGCGAGATCGGTGGCGACCAGCACGCGGGCCTTGCCGCGGCTGAAATTGTCGAGCGCCTTCTGCCGCGCGTTCTGCGACTTGTTGCCGTGAATCGCCTCGGAGCGGACGCCACGGTCCTCGAGCGCCTCGGCAACCCGGTTGGCGCCGCGCTTGGTGCGGGTGAAGACGATGACCCGCTCGAGCGTCTCGTCGGACAGCAAGTGGCTGAGCAGCGCCCGCTTGGTGGCGGAGTTCACGAAGTAGACTCGCTGATCGACCTTCTCGACGGTGCGGCCCTGCGGCGCGATCTCGACCCGCTCGGGGTTCTTCAGGATCTCCGACGCGAGCTTGGCGACGTCGCCCGGCATGGTGGCGGAGAACAGCAGCGTCTGGCGCTGCTTGGAGACGGAGCCGACGATGCGGCGCACGTCCTTGATGAAGCCCATGTCGAACATGCGGTCGGCCTCGTCGATGACGAGGAACGTCACATGCGCCAACTTCACGTTGCCGCGCTCGATCAGGTCGAGCAGACGGCCTGGCGTGGCGACCAGGATGTCGACGCCGCGCGCCAGGGTCTCGATCTGGCGGCCATAGCCCAGGCCACCGACGACGGTGCAGAGGCGCAGCCCGAGGCCACGGCCGTAGGTGTCGAAGCTGCGCGAGATCTGGACCGCAAGCTCGCGGGTCGGCGCCAGCACGAGGCAACGCGGGTGCTTGGGCTGCGGGCGCTCGCGGAAGCCCGAGAGGTGCTGCAGCACGGGCAACGCGAAGGCCGCGGTCTTGCCGGTGCCGGTCTGGGCAATGCCCAGCACGTCGCGACCCTGCAGGAGCGCCGGAATGGTGCGCGCCTGGATGGGCGTGGGCACGATGTACTGGGCGGCTTCGAGGGCACGCAGCAACGGCTCGGCCAGGCCGAGATCCGCAAACGAAACATTACTCACTGGAAATAAAGTCCTTTGGCCGCCGGCCGTGCCTGTCGGGCACGCGTATGTAGGGCGGCTTTTGGCCCGTTCCCGCGCGCGGCTGGGACGGCTCTTGTTTTGGGGATTGTCTCGGGATGAGGCGCCATCGAATGAGAGGCGCGTCGCGCGATCGCGAGAAATCTTTGTCAGCCCACAAGGCAGCGGGCTGGCGCGTATATGATGGTGCAGCGCAGCGAAGTCAAGTGACCGAATTGCGGCGGTTTGCCGTCTTGGGCTTGGTGCGCCGATGGATCGGGCCACCCGGGACGAGCCAGCCGGCTTTCTTGCGGACCGCTGGACTGGAATCCTGCCGCATCGCTTTCAGGAGCGCGGCCTCGACGTCGGGATTGGTGTGAACCCATCGTCCCACCAGGCCGATGGCGTGCGCACGAACGTGAGCATCGGGATCGCTGGCCAGCAGGGCCATTGCGCGCGGCAGAACGGCCGCTTCCTCGGGGCGACAATCACCTTCCTTGCAGCGATCGCAGGACAGCGTGTGCAGCGTCGACACCCGAATACGATAATCGGGATCGTCGAGCATGGAGACCAGATCGCCCAGAACCTCGGGCTCGAGAAAACGGTCGAGATACTGGCAGCACCAGTAGCGCACATCGGCGTTGGCATGGCGAAGCCCACACCGGATCGCCGGCAATGCGTCGGGGCCGGCGTTCAAGAGCTGGCGATAGGCAGCCTTCGCGCGATGCGGGATCGCGAGTTCGGCCAGCAGCGAGTCGTAGGAACCGCTCGCTGCCGTCATCGCGCTCCTAGTGGCGCTTCCTGCGGATGAGCTTGCCCGGCAGGTTGCCGGTCGGCTCGTTGTCGCGCAGCAGCACCTGGCCGTTGACGATGGTGGCCTGCATGCCATCGCACTTCTGCTTCAGCCGCTTGGCGCCGGCCGGCAGGTCGCACACCACCTCGGGCATGCGCGGGGCGATCGTGTCGGCATCGAACACCACGATGTCGGCCGCCATGCCCTCGCGCAGCAGGCCGCGATCGTGGAAGCCGAACTGGGTGGCAGTGTCGCAGGTGATCATCTTCACCGCTTCCTCGAGCGTGAAGGCCTGCTTCTCGCGCACCCAGTGGCTGAGCAGGTGGGTTTGCAGCGAGGAGTCCATGATCTGCGAGACATGGGCGCCGGAATCCGAGAAGGTCACGACCGAGCGCGGATGCTTCATCAGCTCCAGAGCCTCGGCCTGGTCCTCGTTGGCGATCGGCTGGATCATGAAGAATTTCATGTCGCGCTCAAGCGCCATGTCGATCATCAGGTCGACAGGATGCGTGTTCTTCTGTCGCGCCAGGTCGGCCATGGTCTTGTGCGGGCCCTTCATGTCGCTCAGCGCATAGATGCGGTCCCACTCCGGCGGCCGCGCTTCCGCGCCGCGCACCTCCGGACCTTCGTACGGACGCGAGGCGATCTCGACCAGCTTGCGCCGCTTGTCGGCGTCGAGCAGCCACTGCTTCTGCTCGGCAAGCGGCAGCTTGCGCATGTCGCGCCACATGTCCCACTTGTCGAACGGCAGCTGGGTCTCGAAGGAGAGCAGCACGTTCAGCGCCCGGCTGTGCACCTGGGCGAACATGCGGCCGCCTTGCCGGGCGGTGCGCTCCATGATGTCGAACGTGGTGCGCCAGTGACCCGGGACGGCGCGCCGGTTGAACAGGCCGAAGGTGATCGGCCGGCCGCTCTCGATGGCGAGCTTGCCGAGGTCCTCGTAGTACCGCCTCGCCTTCTCTGCATCACCGCGCGGCTCGCCCGCGACCTCGACCATGCCCGCACCCATGGCCTTGACCAGCGTCGCGAACTCTTCCCAGGTGGCGAGCCGGCTCGCCACCGGCTTGTCGTCCGAGGTCATGTGGCTGACGCTGCGCGTGGTCGAGAAGCCGTGCGCGCCGGCGGCGATCGATTCCTTGGTGTGGTGCACCATCGCCCTGAGATCGTCCTCGGTCGCTTGGTGGGTGAAGGCGCGCTGGCCCATCACGTAGGTGCGCAGCGCGCAGTGGCCCATGTAGCCCGCGTAGTTGATGCCCTTGGGCAGCGAGTCCAGCACGTCGAGGAACTCGGGGAAGGTCTCCCAGCGCCATTTGATGCCGGCCTTCATGGCGGCCCGGCTGATGTCCTCGGCGCGCTCGAGGTTGCGGATGACGAGATCCGCCTCGCTCTCGCGGCACGGCGCCAGGGTGAAGCCGCAGTTGCCCATGACCACGCTGGTCACGCCCTGGAAGCAGGAGCTGGTGCCGATCGGATCCCAGAAGATCTGGGCGTCCATGTGCGTGTGGCCATCGACGAAGCCCGGCGCCACGACATGGCCCTCGGCATCCAGCGTCTCGGCCGTCGCCGCGCCGTTGAGGCGGCCGATCTCGGCGATCTTGCCGTCCTTCACGCCGATGTCGCCGCGATAACGCGGCAGTCCTGAACCGTCGACGATCATGCCGTTCTTGACGACGAGGTCGAATGCCATGGCAGCCCTCCATTCTTTCATTCTCCTCCCCCTGGCGGGGAAGAGGAAATTGAGCCGTTACGTCGGCGCTAGTGCCGCTTCTTCCTCAACAGCCTGCCGGGCAGCGCGCCCGTGGGCTCGTTGTCGCGCAGCAGCACCTGGCCGTTGACGACGGTGGCCTTCATGCCGTCGCACTTCTGCTTCAGCCGCTTGGCGCCGGCCGGCAGGTCGCACACCGCTTCCGGCATGCGGGGGCCGACCGTCGCGGGATCGAACACGGCGATGTCGGCCACCAAGCCCTCGCGGATCAGGCCGCGATCGTGGAAACCGAACTGGGTGGCGTTGTCGCAGGTGATCATCTTCACCGCCTGCTCCAGCGTGAAGGCCTGCTTGTCGCGCACCCAGTGGCTGAGCAGATGCGTCTGCAGCGAGGAGTCCATGATCTGCGAGACATGGGCACCGGAGTCGGAGAAGGTCACGACCGAGCGTGGATGCTTCATCAGCTCCAGAGCGTCGCTCTGGCTCTCGTTGGCGACGGGGAAGATCATGAAAAACTTGAGGTCGCGCTCCAGCGCCATGTCGATCATCAGCTCGACCGGATGTGTGTTCTTCTGCCGCGCCAGCTCGGCCATGGTCTTGTGGGGCCCGCGCATGTCGGTCAGCGCATAGGTCAACTCCCACTCCGGCGGCCGCGCTTCGGTGCCGCGCACTTCCGGACCTTCGTACGGACGCGAGGCGATCTCGACCAGGCGCCGGCGCTTGTCGGCGTCGAGCAGCCACTGCTTCTGCTCGGCGAGCGGCAGCTTGCGCATGTCGCGCCACATCTCCCACTTGTCGAACGGCAGCTGCGTCTCGAAGGAGAGCAGCACGTTCAGCGCCCGGCTGTGGACCTGGGGAATGAAGCGGCCGCCCTGGCTGTTGACCCGATCGACGACCTCGAGCGTGCGCCGCCAGGCATCCGGCGAGTGGCGCGAGCTGAACAGGCCGAAGGTGACGGGGCGGCCCGTCTCGATCGCCAGCGAACTCAGCCGGTCATAGTACTTCACGGCGGTCTCGCTGGCGGTGCCCGAGGGGGCGCCGGCGATCTCCAGGGTGCCCGAGCCGACCTCGGCCATGGCCCGCACCATCGTCTCGAGTTCGTTCCAGGTCGCGAGGCGGCTCGCCACCGGCTTGTCGTCCGAGGTCATGTGGTTGATGGAGCGCGTCGAGGAGAAGCCGAAGGCACCCGCCTTGATCGCCTCCCTGATGTGATGCGCCATGGTCCTGATCTCGTCCTCGGTCGCCTCGTCGGTGAAGGCGCGCTGGCCCATCACGTAGGTGCGCAAGGCGCAGTGGCCGATATAGCCCGAGTAGTTGATGCCCTTGGGCAGGCTGTCCAGCACGTCGAGGAATTCGGGGAAGGTCTCCCAGCGCCATTTGATGCCGGCCTTCATGGCGGCGCGGCTGATGTCCTCGGCGCGTTCGAGATTGCGGATGACGAGGTCGGCTTCGCTCTCGCGGCAGGGCGCCAGGGTGAAGCCGCAATTGCCCATGACCACGCTGGTCACGCCATGGAAGCAGGAGCTGGTGCCGATCGGATCCCAGAAGATCTGCGCGTCCATGTGGGTGTGCACGTCGACGAAGCCCGGCGTCACGACATGGCCCTCGGCGTCCAGCGTCTCGGCCGTCGCCGCGCCGTTGATGCGGCCGATCTCGGCGATCTTGCCATCCTTCACGCCGATGTCGCCGCGATAACGCGGCAATCCGGAACCGTCGACGATCATCCCGTTCTTGACGACGAGGTCGAATGCCATGGCAACCCTCCGCTGTTCAAGGGTACGCCCGCCAGGCGGATCGCTCAATCGCTGGCAAGCGCATGGCTGGCGTCCTAGGATTGCGCAACGAAATTGAGGGAACCATGGAATTCGGCGTCCTTTTCACATCTCATCCGAACCCAAATGAGGAGCCCTATCCCCATCGCGACGTACATGCCCGCACCACGGACGAGATCGTCGAGGCCGAACGGCTGGGCTACGACACGGCCTGGATCGCCGAGCATCACTTCGCCACCAGCTACGGCATCATGCCCGACTGCTTCGCCTACATGGCCTACCTCGCGGCCAAGACCAGCCGCATCAAGCTCGCCTCGGGCGTCATCACGCTGCCGCTCTACGACCCGATCCGTGTCGTCGAGAATGCCAACTTCGTCGACATCCTGTCGAACGGCAGGGTCATGCTGGGCATCGGCTCGGGCTACAGGCCTTATGAATTCGAGGGGTTGGGCAAGGATTTCGACGGCCGCCGCGACATGGTCGAGGAGGCGGTGGGCCTGATGTTCGATGCCTTCCGTCGCCACCGCTACGACCACAAGGGCAAGTATTTCAGCGGCACCGTGGCGGCGCCCTACGAGATGCTGCCGCAGCCCCTCCAGATGCCGCATCCGCCACTCTACATGGCCGGCGGCACCGACCGCTCGATCGGCTACTGCGGGCGCAACGGCTTCGGCCTGATGCTGTCGACCTTGCCCAGCGTCGAGACACTGGCCGCCCAGACCGCGCTCTACAAGCGCGAGCTCGCCAAGGCCACCGCCGAGCGGCGCAAGAACCCTGCGGCCGGCCAGATCGACATCGCGCGCTGGGTCTATATCGCCGATTCCGACAGGGAGGCGCGCGCCGACACCGAGCAGGCGATCGTGCGCCACATCGCCCATTTCGGCGGCTCGGGCACCGGCGGCTATCTCGGCTCGGTGTCGGAGAAGGGCAACCAGATCAACTACGACGATCTCTTGGCTACCACCCTGCTGCATGGCTCGGCCGAGACGGTGATCGCGCGGCTGCGCGAACTGCAGGCGCGCACCGGCATGACCTCCCTGCTGCTGCACTACCCGCCCTATTACGGACGCGAGAAGGCGATGCGGAGCCTGAAGCTGTTCGCCGAGCGCGTGATCCCCGCGTTCCGGCCGCCGGCGCACAGGGTCGCAGCCGCGGAGTGAACCGCACCTCGCTCGGCGCGCTCTTCACCGTGCTCGCCATGCTGGCCTTCGCCGGCATGGACGCGATGAGCAAGTGGCTGGTCGCCGATTACCCGATCGGCCAGTTGATGTGGATCCGCTATGCCGTGTTCTGCCTGTTCGCCTGGTTCGTGGTACGCCGCCAAGGCCTTGTCGCGGTGGCGCGCACGCAGCGTCCCTGGCTGCAGGGCCTGCGCGCGCTGCTGGCGCTGGTCGAGAGCATGGTGTTCGTGCTGGCCTTCCGCTACCTGCCGCTGGCCGACACGCATGCTGTCGCCGCCACGTCACCTTTGATCGTGATCGCGCTCGGCGTGCTGTTCCTGGGCGAGAACGCAGGCCCGGCGCGCTGGCTCGCGGTGGTCGCGGGCTTTGTCGGCGTGCTGCTGATCGTGCGACCGGGCTTTCGCGCCCTCGAATGGCCGCTGGTGCTGCCGTTGCTGGGCGCGTTGATGTGGGGCGGCTACCAGATCCTGACTCGGCTCTCGGCGCGGACCGATCCACCGGACACGACGCTGGTCTGGTCGGCCTTCGCAGCCTTCGCCGCCGCCACCCTGGTCGCCCCGTGGGGCTGGCAATGGCCCGATCCGCAGGGCTGGGTGCTCATGATCGTCGCCGCCCTGCTGGGCGCGATCGCGAACTACGCGCTGATCCGCGCGCTCGACTATGCCGAGGCGAGCGCCGTGCAGCCCTACAGCTATTCCCTGCTGGTCTGGGTCACGATCCTGGGCGCCGTCGTGTTCGGCGACATCCCCGACCGGTGGACCTTGGCGGGGGCGGCCATCATCGTGGCAAGCGGGCTCTACACCTGGCATCACGACCGGCGGATGTCGGGCTAAGCGTCATTCATTGCTGGGGGCGCGCCACTCCAGTCGCGCGATCTTCTTTGCTGCAGGCAAAGACGCGCGACTGAAGTCGCGCGCCCCCAGCGCGGCGACCTAACGCGGCCATTGCCGCAGTGCCAGCAGCCCGCCATCGATCGGCAGCAGCAAGCCGGTCACCCAGCGCGATTCGTCGGAGGCAAGATAGACCGCGCCATGGGCGATGTCCCAGGCGGTGCCCTCGGTCTTCATTGGCACCATGTTCTTGCGCCGCTCGCGCGCCTCGGCACCCATGTGCGCCACCATGGGCGTATGCACCGAGCCCACGACAATGCAGTTGGCCCGGATGTTCTGCGTCGCGTAATCCGCCGCCACGGACATGGTGAAGCCGTGCAGGCCCGCCTTGGCGGTCGCATAGGCGACGGCGCCCGGGCTGCCGATCAGGCCGAGGGCACCCGCGATCGACGACACCATGATGATCGAGCCGCCGCCGCCTTGCTTCATCTTCGGGAGGCAGTACTTGGTGCACAGCATGGTGGTGGTGAGGTTGGCCTCCAGCACCTTGTGCCAGTCGGCCAGGGTCACGGTCTCCGGCGTGCCCGGCGCGCCGATGCCGACATTGTTGTGCAGGATATCGAGACGCCCGTACTTCTTGACGGCGAACTCCGCCATCGCCTCCGCCGCGTCGGCCTTGGCAACGTCGCCCGCGAACACGGCGGCCTCGCCGCCTTCGTCCTTGATCTGCCGGGCGAGCTTGTCGGCGCGCTCGGCGCTGCGATTGACCAGCACCACCTTCGCGCCCTCGCGCGCGAACAGGACGGCCGTCGCCATGCCGTTGCCGACACCCTCGCCGCGCGGCGCCGCACCCGTCACCACCGCCACCTTGCCCTCGAGACGTCCGACCATTTCTCTCCCCCTCGATCCGATGCTATTTCGTCGGCGAACCTTAGCCGGGAGCCTCGCGCCATGGCCAGCAACTCGACCCCCTACGAAGGCGGCTGCACCTGCCGCCATGTGCGCTATCGCATGACGTCCCGGCCATTGTTCGTGCATTGCTGCCACTGCCGCTGGTGCCAGCGCGAGACCGGCGCATCGTTTGCGCTCAACGCCATGATCGAGGCCGACAGGGTCGAGTTGCTGGCAGGCGAGCCCGAGGCGGTGATGACGCCGTCGGCGAGCGGCAAGGACCAGAAGATCTGGCGCTGCCCCCGGTGTCGCATCGCGGTGTGGAGCAACTACGCGGGCGCCGGCGATGCGCTGCGCTTCGTTCGCGTCGGCACGCTCGACGAACCCGACCGCGTGCCGCCCGACATCCATATCTTCACCATGTCCAAGCAGCCCTGGGTGGTGCTGCCCGAAGGTGCCCCGGCGGTGGAGGAGTATTACCAGGCCAGCAGGATGTGGCCGAAGGAGAGCCTGGAGCGGCGGGCGGCCCTCAGGCGCAACTAGAGACGGCTGAGATCGGCGACCAGGGCGGCGACGCTGCGCGTGCCCACGCCCACGATCAGGATGTCGTTGTCGACGCGCAGATATTGATAGCCCGCCGGCGACGGCGAGAGCTTGGCGATCAGCGCCGCCGGCAGCGCCTCGCCCGCAACACCGTCGGGCAGCGGCTGGTCCATTTTCCAGACCTGCTTTCCGGCCGGCGGCGGCGAACAGACGTTGCTCTTCTTGACCAAAGGCGCAGGGCAGCGGCCGGCTTCGACCTCCGCGCGGTAGAAGGTGTAAAGCGCATCGCGGTCGCGCTGCGACACCACCATGTTGAGTGTCGGCAGCGGCCGGTCGGGTACGGATGGCTTGTCCTTGGGCGCCGGTGCCGGCTGCGCCAACGTCGGCCAAGCCGGCCCCAGGCTCGCGAGCGACACAAGCAGGATCGAAAAGGCGCGCATCGTCAGGCCTTCCAGTAGTCCGGCAACTTGGTTGCCAGCCACTTTGCCAGCGCGGCATTGACCGCGACCGGCTGTTCCTGCGCCATCCAATGCCCGGAGTTCACCACGACCTCGGTGAGATTGCTGCAATCCTGCCGCATCGGCGCGGCGAGCCTCGAATGCATGGTCTCGCAGGTCGTATCGTAGGCACCATGCAGGAACAGCACGGGCATCGAGAGCTTGCCGCCGTTCTGCGCACGCTTGGCATAGGCGCCGTTGGCCTTGTGGTTCATGTACCAGGAGTCCGGTCCGAAGAAGCCGTTCCGCGTCAGCGCCGCGGTATAGGCCTCCATGTCCTGCTCGGTGATGACGTCGGGGTCGCGCGGCACGTCCGGGAAACCCGCGCTGCCTGCCCAGCCGCCGTTCCTGCGCACCGACGCCGTGCGGCTGGGCTTGCCCACCGCCTTGGGATCGCCCTTGCGGAACAACGCCTTCACCACATTGCGGATGTTGGCTTCGAAGCCCTCGCAGGCCTCATCGAAGCTCTCCTCGTAGAAGAACTGGTAGTCCCACTGCCCGGCCGGAAACTCGGCCTCGGGATAGACCTTGCGGTCGACCAGCCGCACCACGGCTTCCAGGGTGAAGCCGGACGCAAGATAAGGCACGCACAGGCTCGCCACGCCCACCGTCTTGTCGGGATGATGGGCAGCCATGTTCCACACCACGGGGCTGCCCCAGTCGTGGCCGATCCACACGGCCTTGTCGCGGCCGAGCGAGGCCAGCAGCTCCAGCATATCCTGGACGATCAGCTCCTGGGCAAAATCCTCGTGGCGCTTGTAGGTGCTGGAGCGGCCATAGCCGCGCATGTCGGGCGCCACGCAACGGAAGCCGAGCGCGGCCATCGCCGGAAGCTGGTGCCGCCAGGACAGCGAGAGCTCGGGCCAGCCATGGCAGAAGACCAGGAGCGGCGCGCCTTCCGCTCCGCAGGCGAGATAGCCCGTGGTGTGGCGGTTGGTCTTGACGGTGTGTTCTGTCACCGAAAACGTCATGCCAGACTCCAATATCCCGGCAGCTTCATGGCCAGCCACCTGGCAAGTGCGGCGTTTACCGCAGCCGGCTGTTCTTGCGCCATCCAGTGGCCGGATTTCACGACCACTTCGGTGAGGTCCGCGCAGTCGCGGCGCATCGGCTCCGCGAAGCGCGAGTTCACCGTCTCGCAGGTCGTGTCGTAGGCGCCGTGCAGGAACAGCACCGGCATCGCGAGCCGGGGTGCCTTCGATCGCTTGGCGTATTCGCCGTTTGCCTTGTGGTTCATGTACCAGGAATTCGGCCCGAAGAAGCCGTTGCGCGTCAGCGCCGCGGTGTAGGCTTCGAGATCCTGCTCGGTGATCACATCGCCATCGCGCGGCACGTCGGGACAGGCGCCGCCGCCGAACCAGCCGCCGTTCCGGCGCACCGACGCCGTCGCGGCCGGCTTGCCGACGCTCGCCGGATTGCCCTTGCGGAACATCGCCTTCACGGCGTTGCGGATGTTGGCCTCGAAGTCGGCGCGCACCTTGTCGAAGTTCTCCTCATAGAAGAAGTGATAGTCCCACTGGCCGACGGGATAGAGATCGACGGGATAGACCGAGCGGTCGACGAGCGGCAGCCTGTTCTCGACATTGTTGCCCGCCGCGATATAGGGCACGCAGAGGCTCGCCACGCCCGCCGTCTTTTCCGGATGGTGCGACGCCACGTTCCACACCACCGAACTGCCCCAGTCGTGACCGACCCACACCGCGCGATCTTGTCCATGGGCGCGGCCGAGCGAAGACAGCAGTTCCAGCATATCCTCGGCGATCAGCTCCTGCGTGAAGTCTTCATGGCGCGCGTAGGTGCTCGAGCGGCCGTAGCCACGCATGTCAGGAGCCACGCAGCGGAAGCCGAGTGCCGCCATCGCCGGAAGCTGGTGCCGCCACGACAGCGAGAGTTCCGGCCAGCCGTGGCAGAAGATCAGCAGCGGCGCGCCTTCCGCTCCGCAGGCGAGATAGCCCGTGGTATGGCGCGCGGTCTTGACGGTGTGTTCGGTGACCGGGAATGTCATGGGGAGGAGAAAGTCCCATGGAAATCGACACCGGCACAACCGAACTTTTATGCGCCGTGCGCGACGGCGTGGCGCTGATCACGCTCAACCGTCCGGAGGCGCGCAACGCCATGTCGGACAGGCTGACGCCGGCCCTGCGCAGCCAGATCAAGGAGCGCGGCGAGGATCCCGCTGTCGGCGCCATCCTGATCACCGGCGCCGGCACCGCCTTCTGCAGCGGCGGCGACGTCAAGGGCATGGGCGGCCGCGGACCGCGCGGCCAGATGGGCTTCGACGAACGGGTTACCGATTTGCGTCAGCGACAGGCCGCGCTCACCGGCGCGCTGGTCGCGGTGCGCAAGCCGACCATCGCCGCGCTGCCCGGCGCGGCCGCCGGCGCCGGCCTTGCCATCGCGCTCGCCTGCGACATCCGCATCGCCGCTCGCTCGGCCTTCGTCAGCACCGGCTACGCGCGGGTTGGGCTTTCAGGCGACTACGGCATCGCCTGGCTGCTCACGCGCGCCGTGGGCTCGGTGCGGGCGCGCGAGCTGATGTTCACCGCCGAACGAGTCGATGCCGAGCGCTGCGAGCGGATCGGCCTGGTCAACCGCATCGTGGCCGATGACAAACTGCAGGAGGAAGCCTTCGCTTTCGCCAAGTCGCTGGCCGAAGGCCCCCGAGTGGCGCTGCGCAACATGAAGGACAATCTCGACGATGCGCTGCATGTCGACTACCCGACCGCGCTCTACCGCGAGGCCGAACGGCTGGTGCAGGCCTCGCGCACCGAGGACCACAAGGAGGCGGTGCGGGCGTTCGTGGAGAAGCGGAAACCCGTCTTCGTCGGCCGCTAGACCCTGACCGCCATCTTGCCGCGATTCTTGCCGGCAAAAAGGCCGATCAGCGCGTCGGGCGCCTTGTCGAGGCCGTCGACGACATCGACCACGGCCTTGATCCTGCCCTCGGCTACCCAGCGCGCCAGCCGCGCTTCGGCCTCGGCGCGGCGGTCGTAGAAATCCATGACGATGAAGCCTTCCATCCTGAGCCGCTTGGTGACCACGAGGCCCGGCACCGCCATCGGCCCGGGCGCGGGCTTGTCGACGTCGTATTGCGAGACGTTGCCGCAACAAACGATGCGGCCGCGCAGGTTCATCAACGACAGCGCCGCTTCGAGCACCGCGCCACCGGTATTGTCGAAGTAGACGTCGATGCCGCCGGGACAGGCCGCCGCCAGCGCGCGGCGTACGCCGCCCGCCTTGTAGTCGACGGCCGCATCGAAGCCGAGTTCGCGCGTGAGCCAGTCGCACTTGTCCTGCCCGCCTGCCGTGCCGACCACGCGGCAGCCCGCCAGCCTGGCGATCTGGCCGACCATCGTTCCCACCGCGCCGGCCGCCGCCGAGACCAGCACCGTATCGCCGGGCTTGGGCTGGCCGACCTCGAGCAGGCCGAAATAGGCGGTGAGGCCGGTGACGCTGAGCGGGCCGATCAGGAGTTCCAATGGCGCCTGGGTCGTGCGCTTGGCAAGACGCCGCGCCGGCAACGCCGCATAGTCCTGCCAGCCCCAATCGCCTTCGACGATGTCGCCGGCTTTCAATCCGCCCGTCTTGGACTCAACAACTTCTCCGATGGCGAAGCCGCTCATCACCTGTCCTGGCTCCAGCGCGTCGCGATAGGTCTTGCCCATCATCCAGGCGCGGTTGGCGGGATCGAGCGACAGCATGCGGGTCTGCACCAGCGCCTCGCCGTCGCGCGGCACCGGGATCGCCGTTTCGGTCCACTCGAACGTGTCGGCGCCGATCTTGCCCTGGGGCTGCTTGGCGTAGAGCCATTGGCGGTTCATCTGTTCCTCCTCATGGCAACAAGCGAAACCTCATGCTGAGGAGCCGCGCGCAGCGTGGCGTCTCGAAGCATGGGCTACAACATGACTGGGTCCCACCCTTCGAGACGCGCGCTGCGCGCGCTCCTCAGGGTGAGGTGGGGTCCTTGTAGTTGGCAGCGCGCTTCTGCAGGTTCGCCAGGATGGCCTCGAGCTGGTTGGGCGAGCCGATCAGCTTCTGCTGCTCGACCGACTCGGCCAACAGGCCCGCCTTGGCGTCGGTCGCGACGGCGAGATTGAGCAGCCGCTTGGCCGCGCGCATGGCGTCGGGACTCTTGCCGGCGATTTCTCGGGCAGTTTCGAGCGCCGCGGCGCGGGGATCGTCGACCAAGCGGGTGACGAAGCCCAGCTGCTGCGCCTCCGTGCCGTTGAAGATGCGGCCGGTGTAGGTGAGCTCGCGCACCACGTCCTCGCGCGCCAGATGGCGCATGAGCTGCGTGCCGGCGAGGTCGGGCACGAGGCCCCACTTGATCTCCATCACCGAAAAGCGCGTATCGGCCGTGGCGTAGCGCATGTCGGCGCCCAGCGCGATCTGGAAGCCGCCGCCGAAGGCCACGCCATGCACCGCGGCGATCACCGGCACGGGCAGCTCGCGCCACAGCCAGGCGCATTGCTGCGGCCGGTTGGCGATGCCGTGCGTGCGCTTGGTAAGGTCGCGCACGCCCGGCACCGCGTCGCCGTCCTGCTTCATCGCCGCGAAGCTTGCCATGTCGAGGCCGGCGCAGAATGCCTTGCCCTCGCCCGACAGCACGACTGCGCGCAAGCCCTTCATCTTCGCGAGCTCGGCGCCCGCTGCGATGATGCCTTCGAACATCGCCGGATCGAGCGCGTTCATCTTGTCGGCGCGGATCAGGCGGACGTCGGCGACGCCGTCCTTGAGATCGATCGAGACCCTGTCCTTCATTTGTCCTTCTCCGACTTCAGCCATTCGCGCAGGCGGCGTTTCACTTCTTCCGGCTCCAGGCGTTGCGGCGGCGCCAGGCTGCCGTCTTCACGCTTGGGCCACATCAGCACGGCAATGCCGCGCTGCACGTCGGCGAAGCTGCAATCGTCGGGCAGCCGGTCGAGCAGCGCCCTCACCTCTGCCTTGACGTTCGCATTCTCGGTGGTCATCGCGTCACCATCAACCAGAAGCCCTGCCCAGCATAGACCGCTCCCACCCCCAGGATCACGCGGCGCGTCCAGCGATAGAACTGCTTGTCCGACATGCGGTCGAGAAGACTGCGCGACAAGGTCGTGCCCAGCACGGCGAAGCAGGCGGCATAGGCCATGACCAGCCACTGTTCGAGGTCGCGGCCGGCGGGGCCTTCGATCACGCCGGCGAAATAGGCGACCTTGGAGAGGTGGCCCAGCACCTGGGCCGCCGCCTTGGTGGCGACATTGACCTGCCGGGTCATGCCGGTGCGCACATAGAAGATGTCGAGCAGCGGCCCGGTGACGCCGGACACCAGTTGCATGGCGCCGCCGATCATGCCCGCCAGGAAGGCCTGGCCGCCGCGCTCGATGTCGGGGGCGATGCGCTGCGGCACCGCCAGGGCAATGAAGGGCATCAGCCCCACCATCATCAGCACCAGCGCCTTGTCGGGCACGAAGTCGAAGAAGGAGAAGACGATCAGCGAGGCCGCGGCGCCGGATCCGAACTTCAGAACCACGCTCCACTTTACGTGATGCCGCCACAGCCAAGCGCGCCAGCCATTGGC
>JABCYT010000006.1 GCA_013290035.1 Alphaproteobacteria bacterium | reverse complement strand
CCTGCCGCAGGCCAAACCGACCATCTGGCCGGGCAAGGCGCGGGTGGCGCTCTGGGTCGCCGTCCATGTCGGCCATTTCCCGATGGACATGCCGCGGCAGCCGTTCGTGGCGCCGGGCGGCGTCGATCGCCCCTATCCGAGCTACTGGGACTACACCCAGCGCGACTACGGCAACCGGATCGGCATCTATCGCCTGATGCGGGCGCTCGATGCGCGCGGATTGCGCGCGACGGCGCTGCTGAACGCGGCGGTCGCCACGCGCTACCCCGCGCTCGTCAAGGAGATCGCCGCCAGCCAATGGGAGGCGGCGGCGGCCGGCGTCGACATGGGCCGTTTGCATCATGGCGGAATGCCCGAAGCGGAGGAGCGGGCATTGGTGAAGCAAGCCGTCGCGGCGCTGCGCGGCGCCTTCGCCTCGAAGATCCGCGGCTGGCATTCGCCGGCGCATTCCGAATCGATGCGCACCCTCGATCTCGTGGCGGAGGCGGGGCTCGATTACGTCGCCGACTGGATCAACGACGACATGCCCTATCCGGTGACGACGTCGGCCGGCGGGCTCACGGCGATGCCGCTCGCCTGGGATCTCAGCGACCAGCGGCTGCTCTTCCAGCAGCACATGGATACGGCGGAGTTCGTCGAGCAGGCGTTGCGTGCCTTCAAGACCCTCTATGCCGAGGCGGCCAGCACGGGCAGCGGCCGCATCCTCACGCTGACCATCACCCCCTGGCTGATGGGCCAGCCGCATCGCATCCGGGCGCTGGGCGCGCTGCTCGACCGTATCCTCGACTACGCCGGTGTCTGGCCGGCCACCGGTGCGGAGATCGTCGATGCCTGGAAGGCGAGCGGCGAAAAATAGGGAAGCGCCGAGGTCGAATTAGGGAGCTCCTCCGATGTGCGCGCGGGCGGCGGCGCTTAGCTTGCCGCCCTCTGAAGATGCCTCGTGAAGGAGCAAAAAATGAATGTGGTTTCACGCGCCAGCGGGCTGGCTCTCCTGTCGTTGTTTGCGGCGGGTGTCGCCGCCAGTGGCGCGTCCGCGGAAAACGGGCGCGACCTCCTCGTCGACCAGGTGCGGATGGCGAATGCCCGCTTCAACGACGTATCGGTCGCAGTTGCCGAGGGTTACGCGCCGATCCCCTGCGCGAGCGGCGTCGATGGCGGCGCGATGGGTGTGCACTACGTCAATGCGAATTACCTGAAGGACGCCGTCCCCGACCTCAAGCGCCCGCAGGCCGTCATGTACGAGCCGACAGACGATGGCAGGATGGCGCTGGTCGCGGTCGAGTACATCACCTTCAAGGGACCGGCCTCGCTGGGCGGCCAGCTCTTCAACTTCAACGGCGCACCCAATCGCTACGGCCTGGATCCCTTCTACGAACTGCACGTGTGGGCCTGGAAGGCGAACCCGCGCGGCCCGTTCGCCGACATGAACCCCGACGTGACCTGCGCCCACGCGGGAGCGCACGGCAAGTAGCGGCCTAGGCGGGCTGTGCCCCGACCAGCAGGCTGCCTTTCCAGATCCGCACCAGCGCGACCAGCGCCGCCATGCCGATGGCGGCGACCACGAACATGCCGAGAAAGGCCTTCTGGCCGTACGCCGTGTAGAGCACGCCGGCGAGCTGGAAGATCACCGCCTGCGTGGCGCCCGTGCCCAGCGCGTAGTAGACGCTCTGGCCCAGCGCCGCGCCGGTGGCCGGCAGGGCGCGCTGGATGAAGGCCATGGCGCCGAGGTGGCAGGCGGCGAAGCTGCCGGCATGCAGCGCCTGCAGCAGCACGAGCGCCCACAGCTCGGTGGTGAAGGCCATGCCGAGCCAGCGCACCATGGCGCAGGCGAGGCCGAGCCCGATCAGGCCGGTCGCGCCCAGCCGCGCCAAAAGCCAGCCGCTGCCCAGCATCAGCAGGATCTCGACGGCGACGCTCTCGGCCCACAGCAGGCTGATGACGACGTCGGAGAGGCCGGCGGCGCGCCAGGTGAGCGTGCCGAAGCTGTAGAGCACGGCATGACTCGCCTGGCAGCAGCCGGCCGCCAGCATGAAGAGCAGGAACGGCCGCGAGGTCAGCAGGTCGGGGATGCCGAACGGGGCGCGCTTGCCCGCCTCGCGATGCTGCGCTTCGGCCGCCGGCAGCAGCAGGCCGAGCGGGACGAGCATCACGATGCCGGCGAGGCCGACATAGAGCACCCAGGAAGGGCCGTTGCGGTCGACGGCAATGCCGCAGATCACCGTACCCAGGATGAAGGCGACCGAGCTCCAGACGCGCAGGCTGCCGTAGTTGAAGCCGCGCGCCCTGGTCTCGTTCACCAGGATGCCGTCGTAGAGCGCCATGGTCGGCGCCCACACGCCGCCCCACACGAAGCTGACCAGCAGGATGGCCAGGAAGGTGGTGGTGAACTGGTAGCCGGTCATCAGGAAGGTGGCGACGCCCGCCAGTACCAGGATGACGCCGCGCACGTTGCCCAGCCGATGCGCCGCCCAGCCGATGGCCAAGGTCGACAGCACGCTCACGAGCTGGCGGCTCATGAACACGGTGCCGATCTGGGAGTCGCTCAGGCCACGGTCGCGCAGCCACACCGGCCAGTAGCTCATCAAGGCGCCGGCGGCGAAGAAGTAGGCCGCGCCGTAGCCGGACAGTCGGACCCCGATGAGCCAGCGCGCCATCAGGCGCCGAACTCGCGCCGCACCTCTGCCGTGTGCTGGCCGACCGCCGGCACGTCGCCCAGCCGCTCGGGTTCGCCGTCATACGAGACGGCGAGGGCGGGAATCGACACCTCGCCGTTGGGCGAGGTGAAGCCGGTGCGCCTGAGCTGCGGATGGGTCGAGAGGTCGGCCACCGAGCTCACCCGCGCCCAGGCGATCTGCGCCGCGTCGAGCCTGGCCGCGAGTTCGGCAAAGCGCTGGGCGCCGAAACTCTTCTGCACGATGGCATTGGTATCGTCGCGCCTGGCATTGCGCGCCTTGTTGGTGGCGTAGCCGGGATCCTTCTCCAGCCCCGGCCGGTCGAGCACGTCGTGGCAAAGCCGTTCGAACTCGCGGTCGTTCTGGATCGAGATCAGCACCGGCACCTTGTCCGCGGTCTGGTAGACCCCGTACGGCGCGATGAAGGGATGCGTGAGGCCAAGCCGCGGCCAAGTGTAGTCCGCATAATCCTTGGCGAGCAGCGGCACGGTCATCCACTCCGCCATCGACGAGAACAGCGAGACCGAGAGGGCGCGGCCCTCGCCGGACTTCTGGCGCGCCAGCAGCGCCTCGAGCACGGCTGCATGCGCGTACATGCCGGTGCCGATGTCGGTGGCCGAAACACCGACCCGTCCCGGCGCATGCTCGGTGCCGGTGATCGAGGCGAGCCCGCTTTCGGCCTGCACCAGCAGGTCGTAGGCGCGGCGGTTCTTGTAGGGCCCGTGATCGCCATAGCCCGAGATGTCGACGGTGATCAGCCGCTTGTGCCGGGCCCGCATGGCGACCGAGCCGAAACCCGCGCGCTCGGCCGCGCCCGGCGCCAGGTTCTGGATCAGCACATCGGCCTTGGCGATCATGCGATGCAGCAGTGCCAGGTCGTCCTTCGCCTTGAAGTCGAGCGTCACCGACTGCTTGCCGCGGTTCAGCCACACGAAATAGCTCGACAGCCCGTGCACGTAACCGTCGTAGCCGCGCGCGAAATCGCCCTCCGGTCGCTCGATCTTGATGACCCTGGCGCCGGCATCCGCCAGGCGAGCCGAACAATAGGGGGCGGCCACGGCCTGCTCCACGCTCACCACCAGCAGACCGTCCAACACTCCGGGCATTTTGCGCGCTTCTCCTTTGCGGCCGGCAACATGCCCCAGCCCGCGCGGCTATGCCATAGTGCCGCGAACCGTGAGAACAAGACCGAGGGATGAGGAAATGCCGGGACCGCTCGAGGGCGTACGCGTGATCGATCTGACGGCCGTGCTGCTGGGGCCGTTCGCCACCCAGCATCTGGCCGACATGGGCGCCGACGTGATCAAGGTCGAGCCGCCGGAAGGCGATCTGCTGCGTGTGTCGGGCGGCTCGATGGGGCGCGACAAGAGCATGGGGCCGATCTACATGGCGGCCAACCGCAACAAGCGCTCGCTCTGCCTCGACCTCAAGAAGCCCGCCGCCTGCGCCGTGCTGAAGCAGCTCATCAGGACGGCCGACCTCTTCATCCACAACAGCCGGCCGGCGGCGATCGAACGGCTGGGCCTGGGCTACGAGGACCTGAAGAAGATCAACCCCTCGATCATTTACGCCTACTCGCTGGGCTATGCGCGCAAGGGGCCCTACGGCCACAAGCCCGCCTTCGACGACCTGGTGCAGGGCGTGAGCGGCGGCGCCTCGCTGCAGTCGCGGGTCGACGGCCAGCCGCCGCGCTTCATGCCGAGCCTGATCGCCGACAAGACGACCGGCCTCCATCTCTGCATCGCCGTGCTGGGCGCGCTCTATCACCGCAAATGCACCGGCGAGGGCCAGATGATCGAGGTGCCGATGCTCGAGACGCTGGCGTCGTTTTGGCTGACCGAGCACCTGTTCGGCGCCACCTGGACGCCCGAGCGCGGGACCATGGGCTACGACCGCATCATCAACAAGTTCCGCCACCCGTTCCCGACCAAGGACGGCTATGTCTGCGCGCTGCCCTACACCGATCAGCACTGGATCACCTTCTTCGACATCGTCGAACGGCCCGACCTCGCCCAGGACAAGCGCTTCGCCGACCGCACCGAGCGGCCCAAGCATTTCAGCGAGCTCTACCAGGTGCTCGATTCGCTGCTGAAGCACCGCACCACCGAGGAATGGCTGGAAGCCTTCGACAAGGCCGACATCCCCGCCATGCCGGTGCGCACACTGGAGGAGCTCTTGGACGACCCGCACCTCAAGGCGACGGGCTTCTTCACCGAACGCGAGCACCCGACGGAGGGTCCCATCACGACCTTCGCCAGCCCGCTTGATTTCGAGAAGACCAAGGTCGAGTTCCGCCGCCACGCGCCGCGCATCGGCGGCGATGGCGAGGAGATCCTGCGCGAGGCGGGGCTGAGCGAGGCCGAGATCGAGAAGCTGAAGGCGGACAAGGACTTGCACCTGCCGGCGCCGATGGCCTCATGACGGCTGGCTGCGGAGATCACGCTCCATGACGGGCAATCGGCAACGCCGCTTCGGCGATCTCGCGGACGATATCGCGGCCCGCCTGCCGGACCGTGAGGGCCTGGTGTTCGGGGCATCGCGCTATGCGTTTCGCGAGGTTGCGGCGCGCATCGACGAGGCGGCGCGCCGCCTGATCGCCGCCGGAGTCGGGCACGGCGAGCATGTCGCGCTGTGGCTCAACAACAGCGACGACTGGATCTTCATCGCCTTTGCCGTCCAGAAGGTCGGCGCGGTGCTCGTGCCGATCAACACCCGGTTCCGCTCGCGCGATCTGTCGTATGTGCTCGCGCAGTCCGACAGCGCCTTCCTGATCACGCACGACCGGTCCGGTCCGGTCGACTATGCCGGCATGGTGCGCGAGGCCGTCGCCTTGCCGGCCGCGGGCGATGTCGTGCGCGATCCCCGCTATCCGCTGCTGCGGCGCGTGATCCTGCTCGGCCAGGCGCCGCAGCCTGGAACCATGGATTGGGCCTCGCTCGCCGAGCCCGCCCGGCATATCCCGCCGGACGGTCCGGCGACCCGCGCCCGCATCGTCGATCCCGCCGCGACGGCTTTCGTCATGTACACCTCGGGCACGACGGGATTTCCCAAGGGCGTGGTGCGCACGCACGAGCTGATCGGCAATGTCGAGGACCGCGCCTTGCAGATGGCCATTACGCCCAACGACACGATCCTGAACTACCTGCCGCTGTTCCATGCCTTCGGCCTGTCGGAAGGGGCGTGGATGTCGCTGATCACCGGCGCCCGGCAGATCGTGACGCGCAGCTTCGATCCCGAGGAGTGCCTCGACCTGATCGAGCGCGAGCGCGTGAGCGTCATCCACGGCTTCGAGGCGCACATGAAGGGCCTCAGCGACGCGCAGGAGGCGCGGCCGCGCGATCTCTCGAGCCTGCGCACGGGGATCTTTGCCGCCGGCATGCTGAGCGCCACGCCCGTCGTGCGCCGCGGCATGCGGCTGCTGGCGCCGCTGAAAAACCTGTCCGGCTACGGCATGACCGAGACGTGGCTGGGCGTTGCGTTGTCTTCGCTCGACGACGACGAAGCCCATCGCAGCGAGGCATCGGGCTGGCCGGGGCCGGGCTACGAGCTGCGCATCGTCGACGACGGCAGCGGCGACGTGCTGGGACCGGGCGGGACGGGCGAGCTGCAGGTGCGCGGTGGGGCGGTGATGACCGAGTACTACAAGAAGCCGGCCGAGACCGCAGCCGCCTTCACCCGGGACGGCTGGTTCCGCACCGGCGACGCGGCGATGTGGCTTGCCGACGGCTGCCTTCGCTTCCTCGGCCGCTACAAGGACATGCTGAAGGTCGGCGGCGAGAACGTCGATCCGATGGAGACCGAGGGGTTGCTCCTGGAGCACCCCGCCGTGCAGCAAGTCGCCGTGGTCGGGCTGCCGGACGAACGCCTGGGCGAGGTCGCCGTGGCCTATGTCGAGCGCAAGGCGGGGGCCACCATCGATGCCGCGGACGTGGCAAGCCACTGCCGCGGCAAGGTCGCGAGCTTCAAGCTGCCGCGGCACGTGGTGTTCGTCGAGGCCTTTCCCATGACCGAATCGGGCAAGATCAGGAAGGCCGAGCTGCGCGAGGACGCCCGCAGGCGGTTCGCGGCTCCCGGCTAGAGGCTGTTCCGCCCCCGGCGAAGATGCGCAACCAGCCGCGCGGCCCTAAGTATCTTGTCTCGCCAATCCCCGTGACAGGAGACACGCCATGGCCGCGCCGCGCCCGTCCAAGACCCATATCGGCAACCATGCCCTCAAGCCCGAGACCCTGATGCTGAGCTATGGCTACGATCCGGCGTTGTCGGAGGGGGCGGTGAAGCCACCGGTCTTCCTCACCTCCACCTTCGTGTTCGGCTCGGCCGAGGAAGGCCGCGACTTCTTCGACTATGTCTCGGGACGCAAGCGGCCGCCCGAGGGCAGCGCCGCCGGCCTCGTCTACTCCCGCTTCAACCACCCCAACAGCGAGATCGTCGAGGACCGGCTGGCGGTCTACGAGGGGGCGGAGTCCGGCGTGCTGTTTTCCTCCGGCATGGCGGCGATCACCACGACGATCCTCGCCTTCGCCCGCCCCGGCGACGTCATCCTGCATTCCCAGCCGCTCTACGGCGGAACGGAAACCCTCCTGTCGGGCACGCTGGCGAATTTCGGCATCGGCGCCGCAGGATTCGTCGACGGCATCAGCGAACCCGCCATTCGTGCCGCCGCGCAGCAGGCGCGCGGCCAAGTGGAGCAAGGCAAGGGGCGGGTCTCGATCATCCTGATCGAGACGCCGGCCAATCCGACCAATACGCTGGTCGACATCAGGCTCCTGCGGCAGATCGCCGACGAGATCGGAACGGCGCAGGGCTTCCGGCCCATCCTGGTTTGCGACAACACCTTGCTGGGACCGGTCTTCCAGCATCCGCTGGTCCACGGCGCCGATGTCTCGGTCTACTCGCTCACCAAGTATGTGGGCGGTCACTCCGACCTCATCGCCGGCGCCACCCTTGGCTCGAAGGCTGTCATCGCGCCGATCAAGGCGCTGCGCGGCAGCGTCGGCACGCAACTCGATCCGTTTTCCTGCTGGATGCTGGGGCGCTCGCTCGAGACGCTCGCGCTCAGGATGGAGCGCGCCGACGCCAATGCCAGGCTTGTCGCCGAATTTCTCCGCGATCACCCCAAGGTCGCCAAGGTTCACTATCTGGCATTCCTGGAGGAAGGCTCGAAAGCACGGGCGGTCTTTGCCCGGCAATGTACGGGCGCAGGCTCCACCTTCGCGTTCGACATCAAGGGCGGAGAGAAGGAGGCGTTCGCCTTCCTCAATGCCTTGCAGATCTTCAAGCTGGCAGTCAGCCTCGGCGGCACCGAGTCGCTCGCCAGCCATCCCGCCGCCATGACGCACTCGGGTGTTCCGGCCGCGGTGCGGGACCGCATCGGCGTGCTGGACACGACGATCCGCTTGTCGGTCGGCATCGAGCATCCCGACGACCTGGTTGCCGATCTGATACAGGCCCTGGCAGCGACCAGGTGAAAACTCAAATTCCTCTCCCCCGCTAGGAGGAGGGGTCAGGTGAGGGGACAAAATTCCGGAGTTTGGCACGCAAATCGCAACGCGCCGCCTCGCTACCTGGAGGTGTAAGGTTCTCGAACGAGGTTGCCTGCAAGTCCGGTCGGCCTGCACGAGCGCGCTGACCGCCTAGGACCCAGGCACGCCGAACGCACTTAACCGGAGGGATCAACCATGGGCAGCTTCGGCATTGGGGCAGCAGTCCGGCGCAAGGAAGACCTGCGCTTCCTGACAGGCAAGGGCACCTACACCGACGACATCAACCGGCCCGGCCAGCTGCAGGCCCACCTGCTGCGCAGCCCGCATGCCCATGCCGAGATCGCCGGCATCGACACGGCCAGGGCCATGGCGGCGCCGGGCGTCGCCGCGATCTTCACCGGCGCCGATCTGCAGGCCCCCGATCTGAAGGTGAAAGTGGGCGGCCTGCCGTGCGGTTGGCTCATCACCTCGAAGGACGGCTCGCCGATGGCCGAGCCGATGCGCCCGCTGCTCGCCCAAGGCAAGGTGCGCCATGTCGGCGACCCCGTGGCGGTGGTCGTGGCCGAGACGCGCGCCGAGGCGGAAGCCGCGGCCGAGCTCATCGCGGTCGACTACCGGGAATTGCCGGCGGTGGTCGGCGCCGACCAGGCGATCAAGCCGGGCGGGCCGCTGCTGTTCGATACAGCCCCCGGCAATCTCTGCTTCGACTGGCATCTCGGCGACAAGACGGCGGTCGACGCCGCCTTTGCGCGCGCCCATCACGTGACGCGGCTCGACCTGGTGAACAACCGGCTGGTCTCCAACCCGATGGAGCCGCGCGCCGCCATCGGCGAGCATGACAGCGCCACCGGCGACTACACGCTCTACACCACGAGCCAGGCGCCGCATGTGCACCGGCTGCTGATCGCCGCTTTCGTCCTGCAGCTTCCCGAGCACAAGCTGCGCGTGGTGGCGCCCGATGTCGGCGGCGGCTTCGGCACCAAAGGCTCGCTGTACAACGAGCAGGCGCTGGTCCTCTGGCTGGCCGCGAAGCTCGGCCGTCCCGTCAAGTGGACGGCCGACCGCAGTGAGATCTTCCTCACCGACAACCAGGCGCGCGACCACCTCACCCAGGCCGAGCTCGCCCTCGACGCGGACGGCAAGTTCCTCGCCATGAGGGTCGCGACCCTGGCCAATCTGGGCGCCTATCTCGGCAGCTTCGCGCCGGCGATTCCCACCTGGTGCTACGGCACCCTGCTCGCCGGCAACTACGCGACGCCGGCGATCTATGTCGAGGTCAAGGGTGTCTTCACCAACACCGCGCCGGTCGACGCCTATCGCGGCGCCGGTCGCCCGGAGGCCTGCTATGTCGTGGAGCGCCTGGTCGATCGCGCGGCCCGCGAGATGAAGATCGACCCGGTGGCGCTGCGCCGGCGCAACTTTGTCGCCAACGACGCCTTTCCTTACACCACGCCGGTGGCGCTCACCTACGACAGCGGCGATTACTTCAAGACCCTCGACATGGCGCTCCAAGCCGCCGACTACGCAGGCTTCGAGCAGCGTCGCCAGGAAGCGGCGGCGCGCGGCAAGCTGCGCGGCATCGGCATCGCCACCTATATCGAGGCCTGCGCCATGGCGCCCTCGGTGATGGCCGGCCAGCTCGGCGCGCGCGCCGGCTTCTACGAAAGCGCCGAGGTGCGCGTGCATCCGACCGGCGGCATCACCGTCTTCACCGGCGCGCACAGCCATGGCCAGGGCCACGAGACGACCTTCGCCCAGCTTGTCTCGGACCGCCTCGGCCTTGCCTTCGACCAGGTCGAGATCGTCCACGGCGACACCGGCAGGATCCCGTTCGGCATGGGAACCTACGCCTCGCGCTCGCTGGCCGTGGGCGGCACCGCGCTTGTCAAGGCGATGGACAAGATCGTCAACAAGGGCAAGAAGATCGCCGCTCACATGCTCGAGGCGGCCGAGGCGGACATCGAGTTCGCCGACGGCAAGTTCGCGGTGGCCGGCACCGACCGCGCCGCGACCTTCGCGCAGGTCGCCTTCTCCGCCTACGTGCCGCACAATTTTCCCATCGAGACCCTGGAGCCCGGCCTCGACGAGACCGCCTTCTACGACCCGACGAACTTCACCTATCCCGCCGGCTGCTACATCGCCGAGATCGAGATCGATCGCGAGACCGGCGCCGTGACGCTCGCGCGGTTCACCGGCGCCGACGATTTCGGGCGCATCGTCAATCCGATGATCGTCGAGGGCCAGGTGCACGGCGCGCTGGTCCAGGGGATCGGCCAGGCGCTCTACGAGACCACGATCTACGACACCAACGGCCAGCTCGTGACGGGCTCGTTCATGGACTACTGCATGCCGCGCGCCGACAACTTCATCCCGTTCACCTTGGAGACCAACACCACGCTTTGCGCGCACAATCCGCTGGGTGCCAAGGGCTGCGGCGAGGCGGGCACGATCGGCGCGCCGCCGGCCATCATGAACGCGGTCCTGGACGCGCTGGCGCCGCTCGGGATCACCGCGCTCGACATGCCGGCGACGCCAGAGCGCGTGTTGCGCGCCTTGGCCCGACAACAGCCGGGCTGAGCCTTCTCGGGGATACGGCGGCGCCGCTCGTGACGCCGGTGTTTACGTCAGGCGTAGCTCAAGCCGCCCTGCGACGCCCGGCGGCCGGTGCGACCGATGCCAGCCTTGATGCGTTCCCCGGCCGCATGCCAGCATGATCCGAACACTTGTCCGAGAGGCGTCTCATGTGCCGCAACATCCGCAATCTCTACAACTTCAAGCCGCCCGCAACGGAGGAGGAGATCCGCGCGTCGTCGCTGCAGTTCGTCCGCAAGCTGAGCGGCTTCAACCGGCCGTCCAAGGCCAACGAGGAGGCCTTCGACCGCGCCGTGGACGCGGTGGCCCACGCGGCGCGTGAGCTGATCGACTCGCTGGTCACGACGGCGCCCCCGCGCGACCGCGAGACCGAGGCCGAGAAGGCGCGCGCCCGCGCGGCGGTGCGCTTCGCCCGACCGGCCGGTGGCGCCGCGTAGCGCCCGACCGGCCAGCCGCAGGGATCAGGCGAGGTCGAAGCGATCGAGGTCCATCACCTTGGTCCAGGCCGCCACGAAGTCCTGCACGAACTTCTGCTTCGAGTCGGCGCTCGCATAGACTTCGGCGAGGGCGCGCAGCTGCGCGTGCGAACCGAAGATCAGGTCGAAGCGGGTGCCGGTCCACTTGACCTCGTTCGTCTTGCGGTCGTGCCCCTCGTAGACGCCGTCGGCGCCGGCGGCCGGCTGCCAGTGCGTGCCCATGTCGAGCAGGTTGACGAAGAAGTCGTTGCTGAGCGTCTCGGGCTTCTTGGTGAAGACGCCGTGCTTGGACTTCCCGGCATTGGCGCCCAGGACGCGCAGGCCGCCGACGAGAGCCGTCATCTCCGGTGCCGTCAAGGTCAGCAACTGCGCCCGATCCACCAACCACTCCTCGGCCGACAGGCGCGACTTGCCGCGGAGATAGTTGCGGAAGCCGTCGGCCATCGGCTCGAGCGGCGCGAAGGAGTGGGCGTCGGTCTGCTCCTGCGAGGCATCCATGCGCCCCGGCGCGAACGGGACCTTCACGTCGTGCCCGGCGGCCGACGCGGCCTTCTCGATCGCCGCGCCGCCGCCGAGAACGATCAGGTCAGCCAGCGAGACCTTCTTGCCGCCCGACGCGGAAGCGTTGAAGTCCTTCTGGATCGCTTCCAGCGCCTGCAGCACCTTCGCCAGCTCGGCCGGCTGGTTGACCTCCCAGTCCTTCTGCGGCGCCAGGCGAAGGCGCGCGCCGTTGGCGCCGCCGCGCTTGTCGGAGCCGCGGAACGTCGACGCCGACGCCCAGGCCGTCGAGACCAGCTGCGCAACCGACAGGCCGGACGCGAGGATCTTCGCCTTCAGGGCAGCGATCTCCGCCGCGCCGATCAGCGGATGATCGACCGCGGGAATCGGGTCCTGCCAGAGCAGGTGTTCCTTGGGCACGAGCGGGCCGAGATAGCGCACGATCGGGCCCATGTCGCGGTGGGTCAGCTTGAACCACGCCCGGGCGAAGGCATCGGCAAACTGGTCGGGATGCTCGAAGAAGCGGCGCGAGATTTTCTCGTAGGCCGGATCGAGCCGCAGCGAGAGGTCGGTGGTCAGCATGGTCGGCGCGTGACGCTTCGACTTGTCGTGCGCATCCGGCACCGTGCCGGCCCCGGCACCATTCTTCGCGGTCCATTGATGGGCACCGGCCGGGCTCTTGGTCAGTTCCCATTCGTAGCCGAACAGGCTGGTGAAGAATCCGTTGCCCCATTGGGTCGGAGTCGTGGTCCAGGTGACTTCGAGGCCGCTGCCGATCTGGTCGCCGCCCTTGCCCGAGCGGAAGCTGCTCTTCCAGCCCAGGCCCTGCTGCTCGATGGGGCCGGCTTCCGGCTCGGGGCCGACCAGCGCCGCATCGCCCGCGCCATGGGTCTTGCCGAAAGTGTGACCGCCGGCGATCAGCGCGACCGTTTCCTCGTCGTCCATCGCCATGCGGGCGAAGGTCTCGCGGATATCGCGGGCCGCCGCGAGCGGATCCGGCTTGCCGTTCGGCCCTTCCGGATTGACGTAGATGAGCCCCATCTGCACGGCGCCGAGCGGATTCGCAAGATCGCGGTCGCCGCTATAGCGCTCGTCCGCCAGCCACTTTCCTTCGGGGCCCCAGTAGATGTCCTCGTCGGACTCCCAGACCTCGGCGCGTCCGCCGCCGTAACCGAACGTCTTGAAGCCCATCGACTCCAGCGCGACGTTGCCTGCGAGAATCATGAGGTCGGCCCAGGAGATCTTGCGGCCGTACTTCTGCTTGATCGGCCACAAGAGCCGGCGCGCCTTGTCGAGATTGACGTTGTCCGGCCAGCTGTTGACCGGCGCGAAACGCTGCTGGCCGGCTCCGGCGCCGCCGCGGCCGTCGCCGATGCGGTAGGTGCCCGCGAGGTGCCACGCCATCCGGATGAACAGTCCGCCGTAGTGACCGAAGTCGGCCGGCCACCACTCCTGCGAGTCCGTCATCAAGGCGTGCAGATCCTTGATCACGGCATCGAGGTCGAGGCTCTTGAATGCCTTGGCATAGTCGAACGCCTCGCCCAGTGGATTGGACAGGCTGGAGTGCTGGCGGAGAACCTGAAGGCTGAACTGGTTCGGCCACCAGTCACGGTTCGTGTGCGCTCGGGTTCCGCCCGTCACCGGGCATTTGCTTCCATCCGCCATGTTGCCTCCGATCGTGTTCGGTTTGGATAGTATCAATCCCTGAAAAGTGGGCCAGCTTCATGGCAGGCGACGGATCGCAAGATCGAGCGCGGGAGCCGCCGTCGCCGCGCCGATTATTCTACGCCGGCCGGTGCGACATAACTTACAAGGGTGAGGTATGGTTGACAGGGATGCCGCCGGCGCGGCGCCGCGCGAGTTTGCCCAGAGGATTGGGCTTGGAGGGAGGTCCCGATGGGAGCGGATATCGGCCTGGATGTCGCCAAGGCGGTGGAGCCCGATCGCGTTCACCGCAGCGTCTATTCCGACCCGGCGATTTTCGAGCTCGAGATGGAGCGCATCTTCAACAAGGTATGGACCTATGTCGGGCACGAGAGCCAGGTGCCGACGGTCGGCGACTACTGGACGGTGCAGATCGGCCGCCAGCCGATGATCATGGTCCGCCATTCCGACCGCTCGGTGCGCGTGCTCTACAACCGCTGCCCGCACCGCGGCGCCATGCTCTACGGCGACCGCCGCGGCAATGTCGGCAAGGGCATCATCTGCTCCTATCATTCCTGGCAGTTCGACACAGACGGAAGCTGCAAGGCGATCCCGCTCGACAAGGGCTATCAAGGAACACGCCTCGCGCCGGGCGACGCCGACTGCAACGTGAAGACGGCGGCGCGCGTCGATTCCTACCGCGGCTTCGTGTTTGCCAGCCTGGCGGCCGACGGGCCGTCGCTCGGCGAGTGGCTCGGCCCCGCCAGGATCGCCTTCGACGACATGTGCGACCGCGCGCCGGAGGGCGAGGTCGAGGTGGTGCCGACCTGCTTCCGCGTGATCCAGCAATCGAACTGGAAGATCTTCCTGGAGAACCAGCTCGACGCGCTGCACCCGGCGGTGACGCACGAATCGACCGGCCGCGCGGCCGGCGAGGTCGAGGCGGCGATCCAGAAGAACGGCGGCAGCGCGCCGCTCAGCTATCACTTCCTCTCCGCCTTCGCGACGCCGATCAGCAAGTGGGATGCCTTCCAGACCATCGGCTATCGCCACGGCCATTGCATCCTCACCGGCTACATGGGGCTTAGGCCCCGCGACCCCGACACGCTGGCCTACGAGAAGGTGATGGAGAAGGCCTATGGCAAGAAGCGCATGGAGGACATCCTCGGCGTCAATATCCACCATGTGCTGCTCTATCCCGGCCTCTCGGTGCAGTCGCCGCTGCAGCAGCTGCGCGCCGTGCGGCCGCTCGGCGTCGACAAGACGCTGACCGAGATCTGGCATTTCCGTCTCAAGGGCGCGCCCGAGGCGATCTATCGCCGCGCGCTCGGCTACTACAACCTCGTCAATTCGCCGTCGACGATGGTCAATGCCGACGACCTGTGGAATTTCTGGAAGATCCACAAAGGCCTCGAATCGCAGGGCGGCGATTGGGTGAGCTTCCACCGCAATGCCGGGCAGGACCTCGAGACCAACGACGCGACGACCTCGGTCATCGGCACCTCCGAGCAGCCGATGCGCAACCAGTTCAAGGCCTGGGCGCAGTACATCAACGGGGCGAACTGATGGCGAAAAAGACCAAGCCCAACGCCAGGAAGAGCCCGGCCAGGAAGAGCGCGGCGGTGAAGGCGAAAGCCGCGGCAAGCAAGCCGAATGGCCACGATACGCTGCGGGAGGTCGAGCAGCTCCTCTACCGCCAGGCCGAATGTCTCGACGGCAAGCGCTGGCAGGATTTCATCGAGCTGTTCACCGAGGACGGCACCTACTGGATGCCGGCGGCGCCCGAGCAGACCACCGGCGACGGCGCGCCGTCGATCTTCTGGGAGGACCGCAACCTGATGACCGTGCGCCTGAAACGGCTCACCCACCCGCGCGCCTGGTCGCAGAAGACGGCGTGGGGCACCAATCACGTCGTCGGCAACGTGACCATCGAGAAGGAGGACGCCAGGACCGGCGATCTCGTCGTCCGCTCGCGCTTCCATATGATGGAGTTCCGCAACGACACGACCCGCCATTTCGCCGGCTCGTACATTCATCATCTGAAGAAGACGAAGGCTGGCCATCGCATCAAGCTGCAGCGCGTCGACATGGTGAACGCCGAGGGGCCGTACGAATACGTGCTGCAGGCGTGGGTGTGAGTGGAGAGCGGCGGGCGCGTTGTTGCCACTCTACTAGAGGGCGTCCTGTATCAACGGAATCACCTCACCCTGAGGAGCGCCCGCAGGGCGCGTCTCGAAGGGTGGGCTACGCCAAGACTGTTGCCCATCCTTCGAGACGCCGCGCTACGCGCGGCTCCTCAGGATGAGGCCATAATTTGAGTTTGGTCGAACCGAGGGGAGGCCGCTTCGCATGGCTCCTCGGGGTGAGGTATGGTTGCCTCGAGCGACAGCGCGCCAGACACACGACAGAGGCAGCAATGGCCAAACCAGTTCAGCGAAAGCCAACGACCCGCACCCGCCGCGGCGGATTGACCCGGCGCGACCTCGCCATGCTCCCGGTCGTGATCGGGGCCATGGCGTCGGGCAGCGCCGAGGCCGAGACCGGCCTGGCCGTCGAAAACGCCTCGCTGGCCGACGTGACCCAGGCCCTCGGCACAGGAAAGATCACCGCCAGCAGCCTGGCCCGCGCCTATCTGGCGCGCATCGAAGCCTACGACCGCAGCGGCCAGGGAACAGGGCCCGGCCTCAATGCCGTGCGCGAGCTCAATCCCGACGCGCTGTCGGTGGCCGCGCGCTTCGATGGCGTAAAACCTTCGGCGCGGCAACCGCTGGCCGGCGTGCCGATCCTGGTCAAGGACAACATCGCCACCAGCGACAAGCAGCACACCACCGCGGGCTCGCTCGCCCTCGAGGGCGCGCGCGCCAGGGACGACGCCACGGTCGTCAAGCGGCTGCGCGCGGCGGGAGCGGTGATCCTGGGCAAGGCGAACCTCACCGAGTTCGCCAACATCATCGCCATCGAGATGCCCTCGGGCTACAGCTCGCTGGGCGGCCAGGTGAAGAACCCGTATTCGCCCTCCCTGATGGACGATCGCGGCATCCCCGTCGTGCAGCCGGGCGGTTCGAGCGCGGGCTCCGCCGTCGCCGTCGCCGCGGGCCTCTGCGCGGCGGCGATCGGCACCGAGACCTCGGGCTCGCTGCTGAGCCCGGCGACGCAGAACGGCGTGGTCACCGTGAAGCCCACGGTCGGGCTGATCAGCCGCGCCGGCATTGTGCCGATCGCGCACAGCCAGGACACGGCCGGTCCGCTGACGCGCACCGTGCGCGATGCGGCGATCCTCCTGAACGTGCTGGCGGCGCGCGATCCGCTCGATCCCGCGACGCAGCACCTGCAGCGGCCCAACGACTACACCACGGGCCTCGACAAGGATGGACTGAAAGGCGCGCGCATCGGCGTGCCGAGCGATCCCGACGATCCCCTGAACGATGTCTACATGGGCAAGTTGCCGGAGCGCTCCAAGGCGGTGATGGCGAAGGCCATCGAGGTCCTGGCTGATTCAGGCGCCACCATCGTGCGGGCCAGCATGCCGACGGCGGGCTGGATCGGCGGGCCCGGCACGACCATGGGCGTGCTCAACCGCAATCCGCTCAGCAAGCGCAAGGGCGAGCCGGCCACGCCGCCGATCGTGTTCCTCTACGAGCTCAAGCACGATCTCAATCTCTACCTGCGCGACTGGGCGGTCGGCA
>JABCYT010000005.1 GCA_013290035.1 Alphaproteobacteria bacterium | reverse complement strand
GTTCGAGAACCGCCGCAAGATCGTCGCCACCGAGCGCGGCTGGCTGCCGGAGAACTGGGCGCAGTTCGCCGAGCTGGGCTGGCTCGGCATGGCCTTCTCGGAAGAGGATGGCGGCTACGGCGGCGGTCCGATCGAGACCATGATCGTCATGGAGCAGTTCGGAAAGGGCCTGGTGCTGGAGCCGTTCCTGCCGACCGTCGTGCTGGGCGGCGGTATGATCGCGGCGGCCGGCAGCAAGGCGCAGAAGGAAGCGCTGCTGCCGCCGATGATCGAGGGCAAGAAGCAGTTCGCCTTCGCCTGGCTGGAGCGCCAGTCGCGCTACAATCTCGCCGACGTGGCGCTCAAGGCCACCAAGGAAGGCGCCGGCTGGTCGCTCTCCGGCCACAAGGGCGTGGTCTACAACGCCGCTTCCGCCGACACCGTCATCGTGCTGGCGCGGACCGCCGGATCGGCGCGCGAGGAGAAGGGCCTGACGCTTTTCCTCGTCGACGCCAAGGCCAAGGGCATCACGCGCCGCGACTACCCGACCCAGGACGCGTTGCGCGCCTCGGAGCTCACCTTCGACAAGGTCGCGGTCGGCGCCGATGCGGTGCTGGGCACCGTCGACGGCGCCTTCCCGGTGGTCGAGGATACCGTCGACCGCGCCATCGTTGCGCTCTGCGCCGAGGCCACGGGCTGCATGGACGCGATCAACGCCGCGACCCTCGAATACATCAAGACCCGCAAGCAGTTCGGCGTGCCGATCGGCAAGTTCCAGGTGCTGCAGCATCGCATGGTCGATTGCTTCACCAACGCCCAGGAAGCCCGCTCGATGACCTTGATGGCGTCGCTCAAGATCGACGACAAGGATCCGGTGGTGCGCCGCAAGGCCGCCTCCGGCGCCAAGGTGCAGATCGGCAAGTCGGGCAAGTTCTGCGGCCAGAGCGCGGTGCAGATGCACGGCGGCATGGGCGTCACCGACGAGCTTTCGGTCAGCCACTACTTCAAGCGGCTGACCATGATCGACCTGATGTTCGGCAACCAGCAGCACCACCTGACCCGCTACAGCAACCTCGCCATGGCGGCGTAATCGTTCGCGGAGGAAACATCATGGCCTATGAAACGGTACAGGTTCGCAAGCTCACCGGCGGCTGTGGCGCCGAGGTTTTGGGTGTCGATCTCAGGACGATGAGCAACCGGCAATGGGGCGAGGTGCAGCACGCTTTCGCCGATCATGGCGTCGTCTTCTTCCGCGACCAGACGCTCACGCCCGAGCAGCACATCGAGTTCGCGCGGCGCTGGGCGCCGATCGACGTCAACCGCTTCTTCACGCCGGTGAAGGGCTATCCCGAGATCGCCGAGGTGCGCAAGGAGCCCGAGCAGAAGACCAATATCGGCGGCGGCTGGCACACCGACCACAGCTACGATGCGGAGCCGGCGATGGGCTCGATCCTGCTGGCGCGCGAGCTGCCGGAAGAGGGCGGCGACACGCTGTTCGCCAACATGTACCGCGCCTTCGAGACGCTCTCGCCGGGGCTGCAGCGAACGCTGGAAGGGATGCGTGCCGTGCACGGCTCGGCGCACATCTTCGGCGCCAAGGGCGTGAATGCGGCCAATCCCGAATCGGCGGCGCGCTATGGCAACCAGCATCTTGTCGGCGACGATGTCATCCATCCGGTGGTGATCCGCCATCCCTTGAGCGGCCGCAAATCCCTCTACGTCAATCCGGCCTTCACCTTGCGCTTCGAGGATTGGTCGGTCGAGGATAGCCGGCCGCTGCTCGAGCATCTCTACCGTCACGCGTCGAGGCCGGAATTCACCTGCCGCTTCCGCTGGCGCGAGGGCTCGATCGCCTTCTGGGACAATCGCGCGACCTGGCACTACGCCGCCAATGACTACAGCGGCGAGCGCCGGCTGATGCACCGCATCACCGTCGCCGGCTGCGCCCTGCAGCCGGCGGTCGCGATGGCCGACGGGCCGGTCTAGTTGCCGATCGACAGCGACATCTCGGCGATGCCGTAGGCGAGATTGTAGCCCGCGTTGCGGCTGTCCTGGATCTGCGTAGCCTGCAGCACGATCTGGTTGTTGCTGCCGCCGTACAGCCAGTTGCCGCCGGCGCTCGAACTGGCCGCAACCGAGGCCTGCTCGCCGGCGTAGTTGCCCGCCAGCACCCTCGGATTCACGCTGGTCGTCGCACCGACCAGACCGCCGAGCTGGTAGACATGCCAAACCATGTGGCCGGCCTTGGTGTAGCCGATATCAAGGCCGAACTTGCGGATCTTCCCGTCATAGGCCTGCGAGACGCCGTCCTTGGTCAGGTAGACACAACTCAGGTCCTTGGTTGAACCGAAGACGTAGCCGGAGCCGCCGCTGACGTTGCAGGTGAGCGCGCCGATATAGACCTGAGAATTGGCGTTGGTCGCGTTGAGTTGCTGGCCGGTCGGCTGCTGGCAGGCACCGGTCGCCAGCGCCAGGGCCGTCGCCAGCGCGGCCGAAAGACATCTGTTCATTGTGTATCTCCTTGGTGCCGGCGAGTATGGCACAGCTTCCTAGCGAAGCGCCGCCCACAAGAGCGCCGTGCCGGAAACGATCATCACGCCGTCGAGCAGGTGTTGGAAGGTGGCGACGCTCAGCCGCTCGACGATCAGGCGCGCGGTGTAGGTGCCGGCCATCACCGAGGAGCCGGAGATCAGGCCCTTCACCACGATGTCGAGCGGCATCGCACCGAACTGGCGGAACGTCAGCGCCTTGCTGATATAGAGCGCCAGCGAACCCGCCGCCTCGGTGGCGATGAAGGCGCCCTTGACCAGACCGTAGGCGGCAAACGCCGGCACGCTGAGCGGGCCGGTCGACACGACGATGCCGGTCAGGAAGCCGATGACCGCGCCGGCGGCGGCGAGGTGCCAGAAGCCGAACTTCAGGTTCCGCGAGGCAAGCCAGCGGCGGCCGGGCACCATGACGAGGAAGAAGACGCCGAGAAGGACGTCGATGAGATGCTCGGGCAGGATCAGCAAGGTCCGCGCGCCCAGCGCCGCCGCCGGGATGCCGCCCAGCGCATAGGCGCCGCAGGCGCGCCAGTCGATTTGCTTCCACCACGAGGTGATCTTGGCGAAGTTCGACATCAGGGCGACGATCGCCATGATCGGCACGGCCTCGCGCGGACCGAACGCGAAGACCAGGATGGGCAGCAGGATGATGGTGGCCCCGGTGCCGACGATGCCGCTCACCGTGCCGGCGACGTAGCCGACGACGAGGACAAGGACGTAGGTCAGCACGGACTTGCTGGGGGCGCGCCACTCCAGTGGCGCGTCTTCTCATGGTTCCCGATCGCGCCACTGGAGTGGCGAGCCCCCAGCGATGAGCGCTCCACTAGTACCCGATGTTCTGGCGCAGCCATTTTTCCGCCTGCTCGAGCGAGCAGCCGCGCCGCTTGGCGTAGTCTGCGAGCTGGTCGCGGCCGATGCGCGCCACGCCGAAATACTGCGCTTCGGGATGGGCGAAGTAGTAGCCCGACACCGCCGCCGTCGGCAGCATGGCGAAGCTCTCGGTCAAGGTGAGGCCGGTGTTCTGGCCGGCATTCAGCAAGCGGAACAGCTCGGGCTTCTGGCTGTGGTCGGGACAGGCGGGGTAGCCCGGCGCCGGCCGGATGCCGCGATACTTCTCGCGCGTCAGTTCCTCGTTGGTGAGCGCCTCGTCGGGCGCGTAGCCCCACAGCGTCTTGCGGACACGCTCGTGCAGTCGTTCGGCGAAGGCCTCGGCCAGGCGGTCGGCCAGGGCTTTCAGCAGGATGTCGGAATAGTCGTCATGGTCGGCCTTGAAGCGGGCGAGGTGCTCCTCGATGCCGTGGCCGGCCGTCACCGCGAAGCCGCCGATCCAGTCGGCCTCGGGCGAGATGAAATCGGCCAGGCACATATTGGCCCGCGGCGCGCGCTTCTCGATCTGCTGGCGCAGGAAGTAGAGGCGCGAGACTTCCTTGCTGCGCCCCTCGTCGGCGAACAGCACGACGTCGTCGCCGTCGCGCCGACACGGCCAGAAGCCGGCGACGCCCTTGGCGGTCAGCCACTTCTCGCGCACGATGTGCTCCAGCATCTTGCGCGCATCGGCGTAGAGCTTCTTGGCGCTTTCGCCCACCACCTTGTCCTCGAGGATGGCGGGATAGTTGCCGGCCAGCTCCCAGGCGCGGAAGAACGGCGTCCAGTCGATGCGCTCGATCAGCTCGTGCAGGGGATATTCGGCGAAGATGCGCGTGCCGCTGACGGCGGGCTTGGGCGGCGCGTAGGAAGACCAGTCGATCTTGAATGCGTTGGCGCGCGCGGCGTCGAGCGGAACGAGCTTCTCCTTGGTGCCGCCGGCGCGCTCGACCCTGATCGCTTCGTACTCGGTCGCCACCTTGGCGGCGAAGTCGGCGGCCTGCGCGCCTGATTCGGAGACCAGCGCCGTGCACACGCCGACCGCGCGCGAGGCGTCCAGCACGTGCACGGTCGTGCCCTTGTAGCGCGGCGCGATGCGCAGCGCCGTGTGGACCTTCGACGTCGTGGCGCCGCCGATCAGCAGCGGCAGCTGGAAGCCCTGGCGCGTCATCTCCTCGGCCACGGTCACCATTTCGTCGAGCGACGGCGTGATCAGGCCCGAGAGCCCGATCATGTCGGCCTTGTTGTCGTTGGCCGATTTCAGGATGTCCTGGAACGGCACCATGACGCCAAGGTCGATGACCTCGAAATTGTTGCACTGCAGGACCACGCCCACGATGTTCTTGCCGATGTCGTGGACGTCGCCCTTGACCGTCGCCATGACGATCTTGCCCTTGGGCCGCGAGGTCTCGGTCTTTTCGGCCTCGATGTAGGGCAGCAGGTGCGCCACCGCCTTCTTCATGACGCGGGCGCTCTTGACGACCTGCGGCAGGAACATCTTGCCCGAGCCGAACAGGTCGCCGACCACGTTCATGCCGGCCATCAGCGGGCCCTCGATGACCTCGATCGGCCGGGCGATCTGCTGGCGCGCCTCCTCGGTGTCGGCGACGACGAACTGATCCATGCCCTTGACCAGCGCATGCTCGAGCCGCTTCTCGACCGGCCAGCTCCGCCACTCGGCGTCCTGCGACTCGGCGACCTCGCCGGTGCCCTTGTACTTGGGCGCCAGCTCGAGCAGCCGCTCCGTCGCCTCCGGATTGCGGTTCAGGATCACGTCCTCGCAGGCGTCGCGCAGCTCCTGCGGGATCTGGTCGTAGACCTCGAGCTGGCCCGCATTGACGATGCCCATGTCCATGCCGGCCTGGATGGCGTGGTAGAGGAACACCGAGTGCATGGCCTTGCGCACCGGCTCGTTGCCGCGGAAGGCGAAGGACAGGTTCGACACGCCACCGGAGATCTTGACGCCGGGGCAGCGCTGCTTGATCTCGCGCGTGGCTTCGATGAAATCGACGCCGTAGTTGTTGTGCTCCTCGATGCCGGTGGCGACGGCGAAGATGTTGGGGTCGAAGATGATGTCCTCGGCCGGGAAGCCCACCTTGTTCACCAGGATGTCGTAGGCGTGGGCGCAGATCTCGACCTTGCGCTGCTTGGTGTCGGCCTGGCCCTTCTCGTCGAACGCCATGACCACGACCGCGGCGCCGTAGCGGCGCACCTTGCGGGCGTGCGCGATGAACGGCTCGATGCCCTCCTTCATGGAGATCGAGTTCACGATCGGCTTGCCGGCGACGCATTTCAGGCCGGCCTCGATGACGCTCCACTTGGAGCTGTCGATCATGATCGGCACCCGGGCGATGTCGGGCTCCGCGGCGATGAGCTTCAGGAACGTATCCATCGCCAGCTCGGAATCGAGCAGGCCCTCGTCCATGTTGACGTCGATGATCTGCGCGCCGCTCTCGACCTGCTGGCGCGCGACCTCGACCGCGGCCGTGTAGTCGCCCTCGAGGATCAGTTTCTTGAACCGCGCCGAGCCCGTGACGTTGGTGCGCTCGCCGATGTTGATGAAGGTGGCGCGCGGTTCCGACGGCTGTTCCGACATCAGAAGAAACTCGCCGCTTCCATGCCGGAGAGGCGCAGCGCCGGCGGCAGGACGTGCCACTGCCGCGGCTTCACGTCCTTCACCGCCTCGGCGATCGCCTTGATGTGGGCGGGCGTCGTGCCGCAGCAGCCGCCGACCACGTTCAGCCAGCCATTCTCGGCCCAACCGCGCACCAGCTTCGCCGTCATCTCCGGCGGCTCGTCGTAGGCGCCGAGCTCGTTGGGCAGGCCGGCATTGGGATAGACGCAGACCAGGCCGTCGACCTGCGGGTTGAGCGCGTTCACGTAGGGATGGAGCTCGGTGGCGCCGAAGCTGCAGTTCAGTCCCATGGTGAGCGGCCGGGCGTGCCGCACCGAGTGCCAGAACGCCTCGACGGTCTGGCCCGACAGGTTGCGGCCGGCGAGGTCGGTCAGGGTCATGGAGACCATCACCGGCAGCTCCTCGTCGCGCGCTTCGGCCGCCTCGTCGGCGGCGACCAGGGCCGCCTTGGCGTTCAACGTGTCGAACACCGTCTCGATCAGGATGAAATCGACGCCGCCGTCCAGCAGGCCGTCGATCTGCTCGCGATAGATGCCCTTCATCTCGTCGAAGGAGACGGCGCGGAAGCCGGGGTCGTTGACGACCGGCGATACCGACAGGGTCTTGTTGGTCGGGCCGAGCGCGCCCACGACGAAGCGCGGCTTGGCGGGATCGCGCGCCGTGGCGGCATCGGCGCAGGCGCGCGTCAGCTTGGCCGCGGCGATGTTGATCTCGCGCGCCATGCCGGCGATGCCGTAGTCGCTCAAGCTGATGGCGTTGGAGTTGAAGGTATTGGTGGCGACGATATCGGCGCCGGCGTCGAGGTAGGCGTTGCAGATCTCGCCCACGACGTCGGGCCGCGTCAGGTTCAACAGGTCGTTGTTGCCCTTCTGATCGTGGTCGAAGGTTCGGCCGCCGCGGAAGCCTTCCTCGTCGAGGCGATAGCTCTGGATCATCGAGCCGTAGGGCCCGTCCTTCACCAGGATGCGCTCGGCGCCGATGTCGCGCAGTTGCCGGGCTTTTTCAGCGCGTGTCATTGGTGGCTCCGGTGCGCGCCGGACGAACGCCCAGCAGATGGCAGGTCGCGAACGTGAGATCGGCGCGGTTCAGCGTATAGAAATGGAATTGATCGACGCCTTCCCGCTGCAGGCGACGGCAAAGGTCGCCGGCGACGGTGGCGGCGATCATGCGGCGCGTCTCGAGGTCGTCGTCCAGCCCCTCGAACAGGTGGGCCAGCCAGCTCGGCACCTTGGAGCCGCAGAGACCGGCAATCCTCGTCACGGACTGGAAGTTCGACACCGGCATGATGCCGGGCACGATCGGCACATGGACGCCGGCAGCCGCCGCGCGGTCGCGGAAGCCCAGGAAATCGTCGGCCTCGAAGAAGAACTGGGTGATGCAACGATCGGCGCCCGCATCGACCTTGCGCTTGAGGTTGTCGAGGTCGGCCTTGATGTCGGGCGAGTCCGGGTGCTTTTCGGGGTAGCCCGCGACGCTGATCTGGAAGTCGCCGATCTTTTTCAGGCCGGCGACCAGCTCGGCGGCGTTGGCGTAGCCGCCGGGATGGGCGGTGTACTTGGCGCCCATGCCCGCCGGCGGATCGCCGCGCAGCGCCACGATATGGCGGATGCCGGCGTCCCAGTAGGCGCGCGCGATGTCGTCGATCTCGCCCTGGGTCGCGCCGACGCAGGTGAGATGCGCCGCCGGATCGATGCCGGTCTCCTGCTTGAGGCGCACCACGGTGTCGTGGGTGCGCTGGCGCGTCGAGCCGCCGGCGCCGTAGGTCACCGAGAAGAAAGTCGGACAGAGCGGGGCAAGACGGGTCACGGCCTCCCACAGCGTGCGTTCCATCGCCTCGGTCTTGGGCGGCGAGAACTCGAAGGAGGCGCACAGGCGCTGGGCCGAGTGCGCGGGGTACTCGTGGACTGGCGCGGCGACGCTCAGCGGACCGGTGTCGGGGCTCATCGGGACGCTCCGTGCGCGAGGGCGGTGGGACGGTTGGGACGTTCGGCGACCTCGCGCTCGCCGCGCCAGATGCCGGTCATGATCCGGCGGCCGGGGAAATGGATCGGCTCCAGCGGATTGAGGCCGGCGCTCTTCAGCCAGCCCTGGACCTGGTTGTCGGCGAAGCCGAGATGAACGTGGGCGTGCTCGCGCTTCAGCTCGACCAGATCGTGCGGCGAGAAATCGACCACCAGCACGACGCCGCCCGGGCGCACGACGCGCGCCGCTTCGCTCAGCGCCGCCGCGGGATCGTCGGCATAGTGCAGGACGTGGTGGATGGTGACGGCGTCGAAGCTGTCGGCCTCGAAGGGCAGGGCATACATGTCGCCCAGCCGGATGTCGGCATTGTCGATGCCGGCGCGGGCGAGGTTGGCGCGCGCCAGCGCCAGCATCTCGCGCGACTGGTCGACGCCGATCGCCTGTTCGACCTTGGGCGCCAGCACTTCGAGCAACCGGCCGGTGCCGGTGCCGATATCGAGCAGCCGGCGGGCACCGACCGGAAGATGGTGGGCGAGCGCGCGCTCGATCTCGCGGTCGGCGACGTGCAGGGCGCGCAGTTCATCCCAGCGCTGAGCGTTGTCGCGGAAGAAGCGCACGGCGGCGGTCTGGCGCCGCTGCTGCAGGGCGTCGAGCCGCGAACGGTCGGCGGCGATGCGCGCATGCTTGGGATCGAGCCGGCGCACGAACTCGCGCACCAGCGCGGCGTCGTCGCCCGACGTGACGAGGCGAAAACGCGTGAACTGGGCCTCGCGGAAACGCTCCAGGAGCCCCGCTTCCACCAGGAGTTTCAGATGGCGTGACACGCGCGGCTGGCTTTGCCCCAGCACGTGCACGTAGTCGCTGACCGTCAGATCTTCACGCGCCGCCAACGCCAGAATGCGCAGCCTTGTGTCTTCGGCCGCGGCCCGCAGGAGGGTGAGAAGGTGATCCATGCGCCAAAGGATATAAGCATATCTTTATGTTAGCAAGCGGGATTTTGTTCGACGGAAAATTGTGGCCGCCGCGCCACACGGCAGATGTCTGTGGCCCTATGCACTTCAAAGTGCAGTTGGCGTGTGCAACACTGCGGCGTCTTTGGCCCATTCCCAGGGCCGGCGGGGGCCCAGGGTTGGCGTTGATGATTGCAAGCGTTTCCAAGTCGATGACGGCTGGCGTCCGTCGTTCAGTCGTCGCGGCTGCCGTGGCTGCCACTCTCGTGGGGGGCTGTGCGTCAGGCGATACTGGAGCGGCCGAAGTCTGGGACCCGATCGAGACGCCCAACCGCTTCGTCTTCGCGATCAACCGCACGATCGACATGATCGCGGTCCGGCCGCTTGCGGTGATGTATCGCGACGGGGTGCCGGAGCCGGCGCAGAAGAGCGTGCGCAACCTGCTCGACAATCTCGGTGAGCCGGTCACGGCCATCAACGAAGTCTTCCAGGGCGATCCCAGCCGCGCTGCCACGACGATGGCGCGCTTCCTGGTGAACTCGACCCTGGGTGTCGCCGGCCTGTTCGACGTCGCCACCATGCTCGGCATGAAGCGCACCAAGACCGATGCCGGCCAGACGATCGGCATGTGGGCGGCCAAGGGCGTCGAGCCGGAGAATGGCGGCTTCTATCTCGTGTTGCCGTTGACCGGGCCGTCGAACGCGCGTGACGCGACCGGCCTTATGATCGACTACGCCATCGATCCGTTCCAGATCCTGCCGATCGCCCTCAATGTCGACTGGATCTACTATTCCGCGCCGCGTTATGCGCTGACCGTCGTCGATTATCGCTCGCGCACCATGTTCGCGCTCGACGACCTCGAGAAGAACAGCGTCGACTACTACGCCGCGCTGCGCTCGGCCTACACCCAGAACCGTGCCGAGCTCATTCGCGCGAAGCGTGAAGGGACCGACACCAAGAGCGAACTCGAGCGTCGCGACAACATCGCGCTGGTACGCTAAGACTCCACCGTCTGAAGCCATTTCCAAAGGAGCGAACGGTGCCGCTGCTTGCCTGTCGTCGTGTCGTCCTCGGTCTTGCCGTCGGCGCTGCCGCCGCGGCGCTCTCCGTCCTGCCTGCATCGGCTGCCGATCCGGCTCAGTTGATCCAGAGCACGGCCAACGAAGTCATCGACATCATCAAGGCGACGCCGCCCGGCCCGGCCCGCCAGGCCGCCATCCAGCGCGTCCTGCAGACCAATTTCGACCTGCCCTATATGGGCCAGCAGGCGCTGGGGGCGAACTGGAACAAGGCGAGCGAGGCCGAGCGCACCCGCTTCCTGAAGGCGGCCGAGAGTGCGGAAGCCCGCGCCTACAGCGAGCGCTTCGGGCAGTATGGCGGCCAAACGCTCACCATCGGCAAGGTGACCCCGCGGGCCAACGGCCTGTTCATCGTCGACAGCCAGTTGAGCCAGACCAGTGGCCAGCCGATCAAGCTCCAGTGGGAAGTTCGCGATGCGGGCAGGGGCCTGCGCATCACCGATGTGAAAGTCGAGGGTGTCAGCATGGTCATGACTCGACGTTCGGATTTTAATTCCTACATCCAAAGCCATGGCGGCTCGGTCGAGCCGCTGATCGCCGAGCTGGAGGCCCGCGCCGCCCGTTGAATTGCGCCCCGAATTGCGCTTGTAACGCAACACAAGTAAGGTTCTGGCGGGAGGCGTATCGATCGGCCCGCCGGGTGTAGGGATATCGGCCGGGTCGGAGGAGAGCGCCATGGATAGCGCACTGGTCAAGAATGCCGCCGAGCCGCGCTCGGTCGACCCGGTCTGGGCAAGGATTCGCGAGGCGGCGCAGGCGGCCGCCGCCGAGCCGGTCCTGGCCGGGACCTTGCACGCCACCATCCTCAGCCAGCCGAAGTTCGAAGGCGCTCTCAGCTATCATCTGGCGCGGCTTGCCGCCACGACCGAGGTTCCCGCCGCCTTGATCCGTCAGATCTTCGACGAGGCGTTGGCGGCCGATCCGGCGATCGGCCTGGCCGCGCGGGCCGATATCATGGCGTTCACCGAGCGCGACCCGGCCTGCACGTCGCCTCTCGATCCACTGCTGTGGTTCAAGGGCTATCACGCGCTGCAGACGTCGCGCGTGGCCCATTGGCTGTGGCTGCAGGGCCGCAAGACGCTCGCCCATTTCCTGCAGAGCCGCGCCAGCGCCCTGTTCGGCGTCGACATCCATCCCAACGCCCGGATCGGCAAGGGCATCTTCATCGACCACGGCACCGGCGTGGTGATCGGCGAAACCGCCGTCGTCGAGGACGGTGTCTCCATGCTGCATGGCGTGACCCTGGGCGGCACCGGCAAGGAACGCGGCGACCGCCATCCCAAGGTGCGGCGCGGCGTGCTCCTGGGGGCGGGCGCCAAGGTGCTGGGCAATATCGAGATCGGCGCCTGCGCCAAGATCGCCGCGGGCAGCGTGGTGCTGGCGCCCGTGCCGGCCGGCTGCACGGCGGCCGGCGTGCCGGCGCGCATCATCGGCTGCGTCGACGTGCCGGAGCCGGCGCTCGAGATGGATCAGACGATCTAGGGGCCGGCTTCCGTTCTCTTGGCCAACGGCCAAACCCTCGCCATCGTCCAGCTCACCAGCACACCCACGAAGCAGCCGAAGAGCACCTCGGCGACCTTGTGCAGGCCGTGCTCGACGGCGCTCATCTCGGAGTGAGCGGTCAGTCCCGCGGCAATGACGATGGCTGCCGTGATCGGCGCCTGCCGCCACATCGTCGGGATGTGGATGACATACGACGAAACGAGGACCGTCACGGCCAGGGCGAGCGGCAGTTTCCACTCGGTCGGTCCGCCCAGGATCACGAAAAACAGGCCGACCGCGCAGCCGACCAGCACGTTGATGATGCGGCTCCGGAACATCCGCACCGCCTCGGTCACCTGAGGATCGGATGCGGCGATCATCGAGGCGATGGCCCAGATCGGATTGGTGTCGGCGATGTTTTCCAGCACGTACCAGACGATGGTCGTCGCGATGAAGACGTTCAGCGCGAAGCGCATCCCGATGATGTCGCGCCGGAACTTGGGCAGAAGCCATTTGCTGAGGGGGGTGTCGGACATGGTTCGCTAGCCTCTCCGGCTGACACCAATCCGCCTCGCCCTCAGGAGCGGACCGCAGGGCCGCGCCTCGAAGGGTGGGCGACAGGCACCGTGCTTGGGGCCATGCTTCGAGACGGCCGCTACGCGGCCCCCTCAGCATGAGGTCTTTGTCGCAGGCCTGACTTTAGCGATTCCGCGTGGGTCGGAAAGGTCTCGCGGCTCTAATTCCTCACCAGCGGCTTGTACTTGATGCGGTGCGGCTGGTCGGCGTCGGAGCCCAGCCGGCGGTGGCGGTCGGCCTCGTAGTCCTGGTAGTTGCCTTCGAACCATTCGACGTGGCTGTCGCCCTCGAAAGCCAGCATGTGGGTGGCGATGCGGTCGAGGAACCAGCGGTCGTGGCTGATGACCACGGCGCAGCCGGCGAAATCGACCAGCGCCTCTTCGAGCGCCCGCAGCGTGTCGACGTCGAGATCGTTGGTCGGCTCGTCGAGCAGCAGCACGTTGGCGCCGCTTTTCAGCATCTTGGCGAGATTGACCCGGTTGCGCTCGCCGCCCGAGAGCTGGCCGACCTTCTTCTGCTGGTCGGCGCCCTTGAAGTTGAACGAGCCGCAATAGGCGCGGCTGGAAATCTCGCGGTTGCCGAGCTTGATGATGTCGAGGCCGCCCGACAGCTCCTCCCACACCGTCTTGTCGGGATCGAGCGTCTCGCGGCTCTGGTCGACATAGCCCAGCTTCACCGTCGGGCCGACCGAGAACGTGCCCGAGTCGGGCTTGTCCTGGCCGGTGATCATCTTGAACAGCGTGGTCTTGCCCGCGCCGTTGGGGCCGATCACGCCCACGATGCCGCCCGGCGGCAGGTTGAAGGAAAGGTTGTCGATCAGCAGCCGATCGCCGAAGCCCTTGGCGATCTTCTCGGCCGTGATGACGTGGTCGCCGAGCCGCGGGCCGGCCGGGATGACGATCTGCGCCTGCTCGAGCGTCGCCTGCTTCGCCTCGGCCACCATCTGCTCGTAGGCCGCGATGCGTGCCTTGCTCTTGGTGCGCCGGGCCTGGGCGCTCTGGCCCATCCATTCCAGCTCGCGCTGCAGCGTCCGTCGGCGGGCGTCGGCGGTCTTTTCTTCGAGTGCCAGCCGCTGGTCCTTCTGCTTGAGCCAGGACGTGTAGTTGCCCTCCCAGGGAATGCCGGCGCCGCGGTCGAGCTCGAGGATCCAGCCCGCGACATTGTCGAGGAAGTAACGGTCGTGGGTCACGGCCACGACGGTGCCGGGGAACTCGCCGAGATGGCGCTCCAGCCAGGCCACCGACTCGGCGTCGAGATGGTTGGTCGGCTCGTCGAGCAGCAGCATGTCGGGCTTGCTGAGCAGCAGCCGGCAGAGCGCGACGCGGCGGCGCTCGCCGCCCGACAGCTTCTCGACATCGGCGTCACCCGGCGGGCAGCGCAGCGCGTCCATGGCGATGTCGACCGTGCGGCCGAGGTCCCAGCCGTCGCCGGCGTCGATCTTCTCCTGCAGCTCGGCCTGCTCGGCGATCAGCTTGTCCATGTCGGCGTCGGGGTCGGAGAAGGCGTTCGAGACCTCCTCGAAGCGCGCCAGCATCCGGGCCATCTCGCCGGCGCCCTCCATGACGTTGCCCAAAACGTCCTTCTTGGGATCGAGCTTGGGCTCCTGCTCCAGCATGCCGACCTTGGCACCCTCGGCCGCCCAGGCCTCGCCGGTGAAATTGTCGTCCTGGCCCGCCATCAGCTTGAGCAGGGTCGACTTGCCGGCGCCGTTCAGGCCCAGCACGCCGATCTTGGCGCCCGGCAGGAACGACAGCCAGATGTCCTTGAGGACCTGCTTGCCGCCCGGAAAGGTCTTGTTCAGGCCCTTCATGACGTAAATGTACTGATACGCGGCCATCGGCGGCTCCGGCTGGATCTGGTGGATCTGGGTTGGCGCGCTTGTAGCGGCCCCGTCGAACGGGTTCAATGACCGCGGGAGAAACGCGCACGCATGCTGGCGGAACCCACCGTCCTGGCCCTGTCGCTGGCCTATCTCGGCCTGCTCTTCGCCGTGGCCTATTTCGGCGACCGGCACGCGCGGGCCTGGTCGGCCAGCTCGGTGGCGCCCGCCGTCTACGGCCTGTCGCTCGCCATCTACTGCACGTCCTGGACCTTCTACGGCGCGGTCGGTCGCGCCTCGACCGCCGGCTTCGACTTCGTGCTGATCTATACCGGCCCGCTGCTGCTGATCGTGCTGGGCTATCCGATGCTGCGCAAGATGGTGCGGCTGGCCAAGCAGCACAATGTGACGTCGATCGCCGACTTCCTGGCCTCGCGCTACGGCAAGAGCCGCGCCGTCGGCGTTACCGCCACGCTGTTCGCCACCGTGGGCGTGCTGCCCTACATCGCGCTCCAGCTCCAGGCGGTGTCCTCGACCTTCAAGACCATCGCCCAGCCCGCACCCTGGCTCGATGGCTCGCGCGGCGTGGTGCACACCGACACCTCGCTGATCGTCGCCGCCCTGATGGCGCTCTTCACCATCCTGTTCGGGGTGCGCAACGTGCAGGCCTCCGAGCAGCATCGCGGCATGATGCTGGCGATCGCCTTCGAATCGGTGGTCAAGCTGCTGGCGCTGCTGACGGTGGGCCCGTTCGTGCTGTTCGTGCTGTTCGACGGGCCGGGCGATCTTCTGGCCCATGTCGCGCGGGCGCCCGAGGTGGCCGAGCGCGTGACGCGCGAGGGCTCGCCGCTCACCTGGGTGGTCACGACGCTCTTGTCGGCGATGGCCTTCCTCTGCCTGCCGCGCCAGTTCCATGTCGCGGTGGTCGAGCACGGCCATCCGGCGAGCCTGCGGACGGCGCGCTGGCTGTTCCCGACCTATCTCGTGCTGATCAACCTGTTCGTCGTGCCGATCGCGGCAGCCGGCCTGCTGCTGCTTGGCCCGCAGGTCAGCCCCGATCTCTACGTGCTGCAGTTGCCGCTCGCCAACGGCGAGAGCTGGCTGTCGGCGTTCGTCTTCATCGGCGGCCTGTCGGCTGCGACCTCGATGGTGATCGTGGCCTGCATGGCGCTCTCCGGCATGATCGGCAACGAGCTGGTGATGCCCTACCTGCTGCGGCGGCAGGCCCGCTGGGGGGCGGGCGCGCCGCGCGACATGGGTCCGCTCGTGGTGTTCGTGCGCCGCGCCGCCGTGGTGCTGATCCTGATGGCGGGCTACGCCTATGAACGCATCATCTCGGGCTACCTGCCGCTCGCCTCGATCGGCCTGATCAGTTTCTGCGCCGTCGCCAACTTCGCGCCCGGCGTCGTGCTCGGCCTCTACTGGAAGCGCGCCCACCGCTACGGCGTCGTGGCCGGGCTGGCCGGCGGCTTCGTCGTCTGGCTCTATGCGCTCCTGCTGCCGACCCTGCGCCAGAGCGCCGATGGCGTCCAGGAGGCGCCGCTCAAAGCCTACCTGCCGGCGCCGTTCGCGGAACTCGACCCGGTGGGGCAGGGCTTTGTCGTCGGCATTCTGGTCAATGCGTTCCTGCTCGTCGGCATCTCGCTGTTGGTCAGGGCACGTGGCTCCGACGCCGAGCAGGCCGAGGCTTTCGTGCTCGGCCCGGATTTTCTGGAAGGGGGCCCAGAACGGCCGCAGCGCCAGGCGCCAGCCGACGCCGCGCGCATCGACGAGCTGCGCGAGCTCTTGGCGCGCTTCGTCGGTTCGGAACGCGCGCTCCGGGCCTTGTCCGGCGACCGTCTCTCCATCGAGGTGGCGCTCAACCGCACCGAGCGCGTGCTGTCGGGCACCCTGGGCGCCGCCTCGGCCCGCATCATCGTCGCCGCCTACGGCCGGCGCGGCCGGCTGCTGCCCAGGAGCGCGCGCGCCCTGATCGACGAGGCGTCGGAGGCCATCCGCTACAACTACGAAATCCTGCGCAACACGCTCGACCATGTCGGCATGGGCATCGCCGCCTTCGACCGCGAGGGTCGCCTGGAAATCTTCAACGACCGCTTCACCGCCTTGCTGTCGCTCGACGATGCCGCGGTGGCGGTCGGTGTCTCGCCGATGGAGTTCGGCGCCACACCCGACGTCGTGGCCCTGCTGCGCCGGCCCGAGGCGCCGCAAACGCACGAGATCGCGACCCGCGGCGGCAAGGTCATCGAGCTCAGGCTCGACCCGCTGCCCGGCGGCGGCTTCGTCGCCACCTGCAACGACGTGACGGCGCGCGTGCGCACCGCCGAGGCCTTGCGTGAAAGCGACCGCCAGCTCCGCCAGTCGACCGAGACGCTGGAGCAGCGGGTGATCGAGCGAACCGCCGAGCTCGAGGCGAGCCGTGCCGAAGCCGAGGCCGCCAATCTCGGCAAGACCCGCTTCATCGCCGCCGCCAGCCACGACCTGTTGCAGCCGCTGCATGCCGCGCGCCTGTTCACGGCGGCGATGATCGACCGCGATCCCGGCAACGATCTCGGCGGCAAGATCGACACCAGCCTGGGGGCGGTCGAATCTCTGCTCGATGCCCTGCTCGACATTTCCAAGCTCGATGCCGGCGCCTTCAGGCCGGAGAAACGGCCGTTCGCCCTTCAGCCGATGTTCGATTCGCTGGCCACCGCCTTCGCCCCGGTCGCCGCACGCCACGGCGCCGAGCTGGTGGTGGTGCCGACGCGGGCCTTCGTGTCGACCGACCCCGCCTTCCTGCGCCGCATCCTGCAGAACCTGCTGTCCAACGCGCTGCGTTACGGCCGGGCCGAGGGCAGGCCCACGCGCGTTCTGCTGGGCTGCCGCCGGGTCGGCAGCGATCTGCGCATCGAAGTGAAGGACAACGGACCCGGCATCGCCGCCGACAAGCAAGCCATCATCTTCGACGAATTCGTGCGCCTGCAGGTCGAGGACGACGCGCCGCGCGAGGAGCGCGGACTGGGCCTGGGCCTCGCCATCGTCGATCGCATCGCGCGCATGCTCGAGCTGCCGGTCGGCCTCGCTTCGGCGCCGGGGCAGGGCTCGACTTTCTCGGTGAGCGTGCCCCGCGTGCCCGCCGTGGTGGCGGCGCCGGTCGCGGCCCCCGCGCCGCAGCCGACACCGTCGGTCGCGGCCGAGAGTTTCGTGCTGTGCATCGACAACGAGGCGCGGGTGCGCGAGGCGATGGCGACCCTGCTCGGTGGCTGGGGCTGTCGCGTCGCTGCGGCGGCCTCGCAGGACGAGGCGCTGGCCCCGGTGGCCCGCGCCGGCCGCCT
>JABCYT010000004.1 GCA_013290035.1 Alphaproteobacteria bacterium | reverse complement strand
CGGTGGTTCGGCACCAGCCGGCGCATCCGCAATCGCGCGATCTGGGCGGTGGCGCTGTTCGCCGCCGCGGTGCCGCCGGCCGTCGTCGGCCTCGGCATCGGCCAGGCGACGGACGACCAGGTCAACGTCGCCACGCCGCTCGCCTTCGCCTTCTGGGCGATCGGCCTGTTATTCGCGCTATGGGCCGCCTTCCCCACCTTGCGTTACTGGGACGGCCTGACTGCCCAGACGCGCTGGCTGGGCGCCCTGCCGCTGCTGTCGGTATCGCTGTTCGTCAGCGCCGCGATGATCGCCGCCCTGTTCGCCTGAATCGTCCTGCGACTGCGAGGCATTCTTAGTTGATGGTCACGCACTCGTGTGGCCATGGTCCGCGCGCCGCGACCAAAATGCGCCTGCTTGATAAAGGCCAAGCCGACTAAGATCGGCACGCGGGAGACAACGGCAATGGATTACGAGGCATTCTTCACCGGTCACCTTCGCCGTCTGCACGACGAAGGACGCTACCGTGTGTTCGCCGAGCTCGAGCGCGTCGTGGGCGCCTTCCCGCGCGCGCGCCTGCATCGCGAGGGCCAGCCGCCGCGCGACGTTACCGTGTGGTGCAGCAACGACTACCTCGCCATGGGGCAGCATCCCACGGTTGTCGAGGCGATGCGCCAGGCGATCGACGCGCAGGGTTCGGGCGCCGGCGGCACGCGCAACATCTCCGGCACCAATACGCTGCACGCCGCCCTCGAGCGCGAGCTGGCAGCGCTGCACGAAAAGGAAGCCGCCCTCGTCTTCACCTCGGGCTATGTCGCCAACGAGACCACCCTGCAGACCCTGGGCGCCCTGCTGCCGGGCTGCGAGCTCTATTCCGATGCGCTGAACCACGCCTCGATGATCGCCGGCATCCGCCACTCCGGCGCCGTGCGCAGGATCTTCCGCCACAACGACGTGGCCCATCTCGAGGAACTGCTGGCCGGCGCCGATCCCTCGACGCCCAAGGTCGTGGCCTTCGAATCGGTCTATTCGATGGACGGCGACGTCTCGCCGATCGGCGCGATCTGCGACGTGGCCCATCGCTATGGCGCGCTCACCTATCTCGACGAGGTCCACGCCGTTGGCATGTACGGCGCGCGCGGCGCGGGCGTGGCCGAGCGCGACGGCGCGCTGGGCAAGGTCGACATCGTGCAGGGCACACTCGCCAAGGCGTTCGGCGTGGTCGGCGGCTACATCGCCTCGACCGCCGCGACCGTCGACTTCGTGCGCTCCTGCGGCACGGGTTTCATCTTCACCACGTCGCTGCCGCCTGCCATCGCCGCGGCGGCACTCGCCAGCGTGCGCCATGTCAGCGCCCACCCCGACCTCCGGGTGCGTCACCAGGAGCGCGCCGCGTCCTTGAAGCGCAAGCTCGCCGTGGCCGGCCTGCCGGTCATGGACTCGGCCACGCATATCGTGCCGGTGTTCGTGGGCGATGCGGCACTTTGCAAGCAGGCCAGCGACCTGCTGCTCGAACGCCATGCGATCTACGTCCAGCCCATCAACTATCCGACGGTGGCGCGCGGCACGGAGCGTCTGCGGCTCACGCCAACGCCATTGCATGGCGACGACGACATGGTCCGCCTGGTCGCCGCATTGCAGGATGTCTGGCAGACGCTGGGCCTTGGCCTCAGGGCCGCTGCCGAGTAACTGCTGGGGGCGCGCCACTGGAGTGGCGCGCCCCCAGCCTATTCCACCGTCCGCATCGTCCACAGGCGCGAGCGGACCAGCACGACGGCGATCAGCAGCAGCATGGCGAACGCCGGCAGCAGCAGCGCCACCTTGAGGCCCCACAGCGAGCAGATCGTGCCGGTGAGGAAAGCACCGATCGGCCCGCCGCCCCCCAGACCGAGCTGGAAAAGCGACATCAGCCGCGCCCGATGCGTGGGCGGCGCCACGATCTGCACCACCGTGCGGCTCTGCGTCATGGTGATGCCGGCACCGAGGCCCCACACGAAGTTCAGCGCCACGAACACGGGAAACGGCGGCAGAGTCGAAAGCGCCGTCAGGACCAGCGCGCCGGCGCTAACGGTCACGCCGATCAGGCGCCCGCGCAGCGTGAGCCGCCTGGCCAGCCCGACCAGCGCCATGCTGGCCACGATGCTGGCGGCCCAGAAAGCCAGGTTGACGTAGGAAAGCTCGAGCGCGCCACCGGCATAGTTGTCGCGCACGGCCAGCGGCAGCACCGCCATGAAGGGCCCGACATAGAAGATGCCGACGCCGAAATTGATCAGCAGCACCGGCCAGATCTGCTCGGATTTCGCGGCCACCGTGATGCCGTCCGCGATGCTGCGCCAGAAGCCGGGATGTTCGACCGGCGGATGCGGCGGCGGATCGGGCAGCCGGCGCACGGCAAGACACCCCGCCAGCATCAGGCCGGCATGCAGGAACAGCAGCGGCACGGCACCGAAGCGATCGGCCGTCGAGGCACAGGCGATGCCCAGAATCTGCCCGATGAATTGCAAGGCGGTGGCGAGCGCCACGGCGCGCGGCAGCCCGACGCCCTTGGAAACCACCGGCAACAAGGCATCGCGGGTGGGAATGGCGAAGGCGCCGATAGCGCCGGCCACGATGCCGTAGGCGATCAGCAGTGGATAACTGAGCACGCCCGTCATCAACACGGCGGCGAGCGCCAGGGGCGGCGCCGCGTAGAGCATGTGATAGCGCAGGAGAAGCCGACGCGGGTTGCCGCGGTCGGCGACCAGGCCGCCCAGCGGCAGGAAGAGCAGCCCCGGCGCCATCAGAGCCGCCTGGGCGACGCCCACGGCGAAGGCGTCCATGTGCAGCACGACCGCGACCAGCCACGGGAACAGCACCATCTGGATGCCGAGCGGCACGAACCAGGTTCCGAGGCCCAACAGATAGGCGGGGAAGGCAGTGCGCAAAGCGGTCACGGGCTGGTCTTGATAAGGACTGAGAGGATCTATATCTTGTAAGGACTTAGTGCCGCTTGCTCATCTAATAGTCAAAGACACGGGCCGGCTGGGAAGGCGATGTCGACATTCAACCGCACCGCGCTGGTGAAGGTTCTGGAAATCCTGGATAGCAGCCACGCCGGCGAGGCACTGGCGGCTGCCAAGCTCGCCTCGACGATGGTGCGCGAGGCCGGTCTCACCTGGGACGAGGTCCTTGCCCCCGCGATCCAGGGTCGTGGCGCCGCGCTGCCGGCAGTCGCGACCCATGCCACGAGCGCCGGGCCGTTCGGCTACCGGCGCGATCGCGAGCTCTCGCCGCACGAACAGTTCTTCATGGTGCTGCTGAGCCCGCGTACGCCGTCCGAGATCAAGCGCAAGCTGCGCGGCTGGGAAGCGCGCGTGCTCGACGGCGAGATCACGCCGCAGGAAACCCAGGACCTGCGGTCGCTGTACCAGAGCTTCGTCGTCGGATAGCGACTAGGCCGCAAGCAGGACGCTCTGTTCGCGCTCCAGCACGCGCTTGACTGCGGGGCGGGCCAGCATGCGGTCCTTCCAGGCGGTGTAGTTCTTGAGCTCGGTCATCGGCAGGCCGATGCGCTTGCCCCAACCGTAGAAGATCAGCGCATAGCCGTCGACCACCGAGAACTGGTCGCCCAGGATCCACTGCTTGCCGGCCAGCAGCCCGTCGATCTCCTTCAAATTGGTGTGGAAGTTCTCGCGGCCGGTCGTCTTCAGGTGCTCATGCACCGATGCATCCGTGGCAAAGCGCTCGGGCCGGCCGATATGGGTGAAGTTGGGATGCACGGTGTTGGAGAACCAGGCCATCAGGGAGATCGCCCTGGCCCTTTGCAGCGGATCCTTCGGCATGAGCTGCGGCGCGTACTTGGCCGCGACATAGTCGAGGATCGCGGTGTTCTCGACGATCGTGCCCTCGTCGACCACGAGCGCCGGCACGCGCCCGCGCGGATTGATCTTCAGATACTCGGGCGACCTCTGCTCGTTCTTGGCGAACGAGATGGCCTGCGAATCGTACTGGGCGCCGCTTTCCTCGAGGCCGATATGCGAGGCGGTCGAACAGACGCCGGGGGCGAAGTAGAGTTTCAGCATGGAGATCTCCTCGATCAAAGCGGCCGGCCGCTGCCGTTGGGGCGGCCGCGGTGCAGGAACTCGCGGCCGATCTTGACCCGCTTCTCGCCGTCATATTCGACGATATCGGCGGTAGCGTAGGTCTCGGTCCAGTTCGAGGGCAGGAACGAGCCCGAGCCCACCACATCGATCGGCGCCTTGGCCTCGGCCATCACCCGGCACTTGGCCGGCCCGAAGCCGGACGAGGCCACGATCTTGACCTTGTCGAAGCCCGCGCGGTCTAGCTCGGCGCGCAGGTGGAAGATCGCCGCCGCCGAGACGCCGGTGCCGACGAGAAAGCGCAATTCCTCTTCGCTGCGATAGCCGCGGATCGATTCGGGCGAGAAGCGCTCCAGCACGGCATAGGACGACGCCGGATCCAGCCCCTCGATGTAGCGGCCGCCGGTGGTGTCGAGGCGGAGCGACAGCATTCCCTTGGTGGCGAGGTCGGGAAAACGCCGGCAGACCTCCAGCGAGTCCGAGATCTCGCGGGCGAAATAGTCGACCAGCACGGTCATCGCCTCGCCGGGAAATGTCTCGTGGTACATCTCGGCAGCACGCAAGGTGGAGCCCGCATAGCCGATCAGGGCGTGCGGCATGGTGCCGAGCCCCTGGTCGCGGCCGAAGAAATGCGCGGTGGCGTGCGTGGCATTGCCGATGAAGCCCAGCGCACCCACCTTGCGCTTGGCGCGCGCCGAGCCGACCGACGCGGCATAGGCCATCATCTCGGCCATCTCCTGACCCGCGCAATGGCGCGCATCCATGGCGAGGAAGGCCGACTTCGGCATGTCGGCGCACATCGTCCAGGCGTTGTAGGCCGCCACGCAAGCCGGCCCCAGCTTCTGCAGGAAGATCGTCTCGAGGTCGACGAGATGGAAGAACGAGCCGGTGATGTACATCATCGGCTCGCCGGCGCCGACCCACTTGCCCTCGCCGTAGCGCAGGTCGAGCTCGACCGCGGTGTTGCGCGAGCGGCCGAGTTCTTCCAGCCATTCCAGCGCCAGCCGCGGCGCGAATACCACGGGACGACGCATGAAGATCGCGTAGGTCACGCGGCTGTCGCCGAACCGGCCGATCACCTGCTTCGTGCGATTGAAGTAGTGATCGGTGTAGCGCTCGATCTCAGCGTCGTTCGGATGCGTCATCGGCCCTCCCGGCCCGCCAAGGTCCTTGCGCCCGGTCTGCGCCGCCTAGACCGCTGGCCGCGCCCTGGCGACCGACAGGCGCTCGGCCTTGAGCTGCTCGGCGAGCAGGAAGGCGAGTTCGAGCGCTTGGCTCGCGTTGAGCCGGGGATCGCACTGCGTCTCGTAGCGCTCGACGAGATTGTCGACGGTGATGTCGACGGCGCCGCCGACGCACTCCGTCACCTCCTGACCCGTCATCTCGAAATGCACGCCGCCGGGATGGCTGCCTTCGGCGCGGTGGACGGCGAAGAAGTCCTTCACCTCGCTCAGGATGGCGTCGAAATAGCGGGTCTTCTTGCCGTTGGCCGTGGTCACGGTGTTGCCGTGCATGGGATCGCACGACCACACGACCGAGCGGCCGGCACGCTTCACCGACCGCACCAGCGCCGGCAGCTTGTCGGCGACCTTGTCGGCGCCCATGCGGCAGATAATGACGATGCGGCCGGGTTCGTTGGCCGGGTTCAGCGTGTCGATCAGGCGCAACAGATCGTCGCTCGAGAGCGTCGGCCCCGCCTTGAAGCCCAACGGATTGCGCACGCCGCGCAGGAATTCGACGTGCGCGCCGTCGGGCTGGCGCGTGCGGTCGCCGATCCACACCAGGTGCGCCGAGCAGTCGTACCAGTCGCCCGAGGTCGAATCGACGCGCGTCAGCGCCTCTTCGTAGGGCAGCAGCAGCGCCTCGTGGCTGGTGAAGAAGTCGGTCTCGGCGATTTGCGGCGTGGTCGCCGAGTTCAGCCCGCAGGCCGCCATGAAGTTCAGCGTCTCGTCGAGCCGCGCGGCGAGGTCGTGGTAGCGTTCCGACGCCGGCGAGTTGCGCACGAAGTCGAGGTTCCAGCGGTTGACCTCGTGCAGGTCGGCATAGCCGCCCTGAGCGAAGGCGCGCAGCAGGTTGAGCGTCGCGGCCGACTGGTTGTAGGCCTGCACCATGCGCTCCGGATCGGGCCGACGCGCCTCGGCGGTGAACTCGAAGCCGTTGACGTTGTCGCCGCGGTAGGACGGCAGCTCGACGTCGCCCACCTTCTCGACGTTGGACGAGCGCGGCTTGGCGAACTGGCCGGCCATGCGGCCGACCTTCACCACCGGCACGCCGGCGCCATAGGTCAGCACGACCGCCATCTGCAGCAGCACCCGGAAGGTGTCGCGGATGTTGTTGGCGGTGAAGTCGACGAAGCTCTCGGCGCAGTCGCCGCCCTGCAGCAGGAAGGCGTCACCCGCGGCCACCTTGGCCAGCGCCGCCTTGAGCTTGCGCGCCTCGCCGGCAAAGACCAGGGGCGGATAGCGGCGCAGCCGCGTCTCGGCGCCGGCCAGCGCTGCGGCGTCGGAATAGACCGGCATCTGCTGGACCGGCCGGCTGCGCCAGCTGGTCGGCGTCCAGTCGGCGGCGCTCGAACTGCGGGACTGCGCTTTCGCGGCCGTCCGCGACGGGCCCTGAATCGCGGTCATCGTCTCCTCCTGCAACCCGCCGGCCATCTGGCCGCCGGGGTGGGTGAACCTATACGTGCTGTGGATAAAAGGCCAGTCGAGCAGCCGCCAGGGTTACTCGGCGGCCTTGCGCGTCGGCGCCGGCTCGACCCGCGCCGTCCGCATGGTGACGAACTCCTCGCCGGCCGTGGGGTGAATGCCCACGGTGGCGTCGAACTGGGCCTTGGTGGCGCCCGCTTTCACGGCCACCGCCAGGCCCTGGATCAGCTCGGCCGCATCGTCACCCACCATGTGCGCGCCGACCACCTTGTCGGTCGCGGCCTCGACGATCAGCTTCATGAAGGTGCGTTGGTGGCGACCCGACACGGTGTACTTCATCGGCCGGAAAGCCGACGTGAAGACCCGGATCTCGCCCAGGGTGAGCTTGGCCTCTTCCTCCGTCAGCCCGACATTGGCGAGCTCGGGCTGGCAGAACACGGCCGACGGCACGTCGCGGTGATCGGGCTTGCGCGGCTTGTTGCCGAATTCGGTATCGGCGAAGCAGTGACCTTCCATGATGGCCACCGGTGTCAGATTGATGCGGTCGGTGACGTCTCCCACCGCCCAGATGTTGGGCGCCGTCGTTTTGGACCATTCATCGACGGCGATGGCGCCGGCCTTGTCGAGCTGCACGCCCGCCTTTTCAAGCCCGATGCCCGCCGTGTTGGGCGTGCGGCCGGTGGCGTACATCACGACGTCGGTCTCGAACATCCCGCCGAGCTGCGTGTTCACCTGATAGGTTGCCTTGCCGCCCTTCGAATCTGGTGGGATCGCCACGATGCGGCCGATCTGCATCTCGGTGCGCAGCTCGATGCCGCTGTCCTTGAGCGCATCATGCACGGCGGTGCGGCATTCCTCGTCGAAGCCGCGCAGCACGCGGTCGCGGCGCAGCACCAGGTCGACGTGGCAGCCGAGCCCATTGAAGATGCCGGCGAACTCGACGGCGATATAACCGGCGCCGACGATCGTGATGCGCTTGGGCAGCGGATCGGGAAGATGGAATGCCTCGTTGGAGGTAATGGCGAATTCCCTGCCGGGAATCTCGGGCACGACGGGGTGGCCGCCCGTCGCGACCAGGATCTTGTCCGCCGTGACGGTCTCCTCGCCGACCTGAATGGTGTGACGGTCCATCAGCCGGCCGCGGCCCATGCGCAGCTTGACACCCGCGCCGTCGAGCAGCCGGAGATAGACGCCGTTTAGGCGATCAACTTCCTTCTGCACATTGTCGCGCAGCGTGGCCCAGGAATGCGTGGGTTCGGGCACGCTCCAGCCGTAGGCCGCGGCGTCCTCGAACTCGTGGGCAAACTTGGAGCCATAGACCAGGAGCTTTTTCGGCACGCAGCCCCGGATCACGCAGGTGCCGCCGACCCTGTAGTCCTCGCAGATACCGACGCGCGCACCATGGCCGGCCGCAATGCGCGAGGCGCGCACGCCGCCCGAGCCGGCGCCGATGACAAAGAGGTCATAATCGTAGGGCATGTGGATAACCTGAGAACAAAACCACAACACGGCCATATTCCGGTCGCGGGCCAGACTATATCGGCGCTTAGACGGCCGGGTAAGGGAAATGGGACGTGTATTTCCATCTCCTGATACAACTTTAAGGATATGTTCCCATGCTGAAGTTCCTCTCGCTGTCCGCCGCCGCCCTTCTGCTCGCCGGTCCCGTCCTGGCCGCGCCCGATGACACGGCGGCGCCGCCCGAAAAACCCGCCCGGGCCTCCAGTGCCGTGCCGCGCGGTCTCATGCGCTACGACACCAACAAGGACGGCGTCGTCGACCGCGCCGAATGGAAGGCCGCCCAAGAGGCGCGCTTCAAGCGTCTCGACGCCAACGGCGACGGCAAGCTCACCCAGGACGAGCTGTTCGCCCGCACGCCCGCGATCGGCAACAGCGTCCTGCCGACCGACCGCCAGGCGCAGCGCCAGTCGACCTATTTCCAGCTGCTCGACGCCGACAAGGACGGCGTGGTGACGCTCGCCGAGTTCATGGCCCAGGCCGATCGCAACTTCGCGCGCTGCGATCTCAACAAGGACGGCCGCATCGATACGGCTGAGTGCCGCCAGGCGCTGCAGCGCAGGTCGACGGAGCGCTGACGATTTCGATTTCTGTTCTTCCCTTCATATTCCTCTCCCCCCTCGCAGGGGAGAGGAGCATGTAAAGAGGGAGCCTCACTGGGTCGCGAGCCTGCCTCACGTGCTCTCGGCGTGCATGACGTCGCCGAACAGATCCCACGTGTCGCCCTTGAAGCGCTGAAGCTGAACCGCCTGTACCGGATAGAAGTCGGTCGGGCTGGTGCTGACGGTGATGCCCGGCAACGCCATCTTCAGCCGGAACTTCTGGAAGTTGGCGGCCTGCTTCATCAGGTTCTCACGGGTGAGATTGTCGCCGCACTTCTTCAGCGTCTCGTGCATCAGCGTGGACACCGAATAGGCAAAGACGTTGGACGCATCCGCGAGGCTGGCGCCCGCATTGTGCTTGCCCATCCACTCCTTCCACTCCTTCATGTCGGCGTTGTCATCCCATTGATGGTCGGTCGGATCCATCAGATAAGCCGCCGTCAGCACGCCCTGCACGTTGTCGAAGCCCGCCGGCTTCATGACCGAGGCCACGCTGCTCGACACGTTGTTGAGGTACTGGGCCGGCTTCCAGCCGATGTCGGCCGCCTTGCGCATGGCCTGGGCGGCGAATTTCGGCGTCGAGATATTGAAGAAGACGTTGGCGCCGGAATCCTTGAGCTGAATCACCTGGCTGTCGACCGTCGGGTCGGTCACCTCGTAGGTCACATGCTTGACGATCCGGCCGACTTCCTTGCCGAGACCCTCGCGCATGCCCTCGTAGTAGTCCTTGCCGTAGTCGTCGTTCTGCATCAGCACGCCGATCTTGGCGTCCTTCACGTTGGCCAGGATGTGCTTGGCATAGATGACGGCTTCGGTGTGGTAGTCGGGCTGGAAGCCCATGGTCCACGGGAACTCCTTGGGGTTGCCCCACTTCGAGGCGCCGGTGGCGACGAACAGCATCGGCACCTTCTTCTGGTTCATGTACTTGTGGATCGCCGTGTTGCACGGCGTGCCGAGCGTGTTGAAGGTGCACAGCACCTTGTCCTGCTCGACGAGTTGGCGGATGCACTCGACGGTCTTGGCCGGGTTGTAGCCGTCGTCCAGGGTGATGAAGTTGACCTTGCGGCCGTTGATGCCGCCCGCTTCGTTCACGCTCTTCCAGTACGCCGCGATCGTCTTGCCGATCACGCCATAGGCCGATGCCGGCCCGCTGTACGGATTGGTGTTGCCGATCTTGATCTCGGTGTCGCTCGCGCCTTCCGAATACTTCTTCTGCGCGAACGCGCTGCCCGATGCGGACAACACGGCAGCGCTCGAAACGCCGGCGAGAAATGTGCGCCTTTTGGTCTTCAACGTGCCCTCCTATGGCTTTTGTTGTGCGAAAGGTCGCCTGAATCACGCTCCGTGAAAAGAGGAAAAGCCGCTTGGCGATATACAAGATTTCAATGTTGCGGCGCAAAATTGCCCAAAGAAAAGGCCGCCGGGTTGGCCGGCGGCCCTTCGCGTCCATCGAGTCCCCGAGTCAGCTGCTCTCGGCGTGCATGACGTCGCCAAACAGCTGCCAGGTCTCGCCCTTGAAGCGCTGAAGCTGGACCGCCTGGATCGGATAGTAATCCGTCGGGCTCGTGCTGACGGTAATGCCGGGCAGCAGCAGCGGCACGCGGAACTTCTGGAAGCTCGCGGCCTGCTTCATGAGATTGGCGCGCGTGAGATCGTCGCCGCAACGCTTCAGGGTCTCGGTCATCAAGGCGGCGACCGCGTAGCCGTAGATATGGTTGGCGTCGGCCTTGTTGGCCGACGGCATGTTCTTGTCCATCCAGGCGCGCCACTCCTTCATCTCGGCATTGTCGTCCCACTGCTTGTCGGTGGCGTCCATGATGTAGGCCGCCGTGATGATGCCCTGGGCATTGTCGAAGCCCGCCGGCTTCATCACCGCGGCGACTGAGGCCGACACGTTGTTGAGGTAGTGCGCCGGCTTCCAGTCGATGTCGGCTGCCTTGCGGATGCCCTGGGCGGCGGCCTTGGGCCCTGACACGTTGAAGAAGACGTTGGCGCCCGAGTCCTTGAGCTGGATGATCTGGCTGTCGACCGTCGGATCGGTGGCCTCGAAGGTCACCACCTTGACGATGCGGTCCGTCTCCTTGCCCAGGCCTTCCTTGAAGCCGTCGAGGTAGTCGCGGCCGTAGTCGTCGTTCTGGTGCAGCACGCCCACCTTGGCGTCCTTGATGTTGGCCAGGATGTGCTTGGCGTAGATCACGCCTTCGGTGTGATAGTCGGGCTGAAAGCCCATGGTCCACGGGAAGTTCTTGGGGTCGCCCCACTTCGACGCGCCGGTGGCGACATAGAGCTGCGGCACTTTCTTCTGGTTCATGTATTTGTGGATCGCCGTGTTGCACGGCGTGCCGAGCGACTGGAAGAGCGCGAATATCTTGTCCTGCTCGACGAGCTGGCGGACCATTTCCACCGTTTTGGGCGGGCTGTAGCCGTCGTCGAGCGAGATGAACTTGATCTTGCGGCCGTTGACGCCGCCTGAATCGTTGATGCTCTTGAAATAGGCATCGATCGTCTTGGCGATCGCGGCGTAGGACGAGGCCGGGCCGCTATAGGGGTTGGTGTTGCCGATCTTGATCTCGCTGTCGCTCGCACCTTCATCGTATTTCTTCTGCGCGAACGCCGCCGACGAACCCGAAAGAAGGGCCAGCGCCGACGCGCCACCCACGAAACCACGCCTTGTCGTGCCCATTGGACACCTCCCTGTTATGAGTTGTTCGGGAGTTTCCTCGATAATCGGATAAAAAAGAAGGCCGCCCTTTGGCGGCCTTCTTCACCACAATGTCGCAGCTCGGCTGCTCCCGGCAGCCTTCAGCTGCCTTCGGCCGCCATGACGTCGCCGAACAGATCCCAGGTCTCGCCCTTGAAGCGCTGCAGCTGGACCGCCTGGATCGGGTAGTAGTCGGTTGGGCTGGTGCTGACGGTGATGCCCGGCAACAGCATCGGCACGCGCAGCTTCTGGAAGTTCGCCGCCTGCTTCATGACGTTTTCGTGCGTGAGCATGTCGCCGCACTTGGCGAGCGTCTGCTGCATGAGGAACGACACCGAGTAGGCATAGACGTAGTTGGCATCGCCCTGGTTGGTGCCGGGCATGTACTTGTCCATCCAGGCGCGCCACGTCTTCATCTCGGCGTCGTCGTCCCACCTTTTGTCGGTCGGGTCCTTGAGGTAGGCCGCCGTGATGATGCCCTGGCCATTGTCGAAGCCGGCCGGCTTCATCACCGACGTCACCGAGGCCGAGACGTTGGTCATGTACTGCGCGGGCTTCCAGCCGATGTCGGCCGCCTTGCGGATCGCCTGCGCCGCGAACTTGGGCGTCGCCACGTTGAAGAAGACGTTGGCGCCGGAATCCTTGAGCTGGATGATCTGCGATTCGACGGTCGGATCGGTCACCTCGTAGGTCACGAGCTTGGCGATCACCTTGCCGGCGTCCTGGCCGAGACCCTCCTTGAAGCCGTCGACATAGTCCTTGCCGAAATCATCGTTCTGCATCAGCACGCCCACCTTGGCGTCCTTGATGTTGGCCAGGATGTGCTTGGCGTAGATGACGGCCTCGGTGTGGTAGTCGGGCTGATAGCCCATCGTCCACGGGAACTCCTTGGGCCGGCCCCACTTGGAGGCGCCGGTCGCGACGTAGAGCTGCGGCACCTTCCTCTGGTTCATGTACTTCTGGATCGCCGTGTTAGAGGGCGTACCCAGCGTGTTGAACAGGCAGAGCACCTTGTCCTGCTCGACGAGCTGGCGCACCACCTCGACCGTCTTGGCCGGGCTGTAGCCGTCGTCGAGGGTGATGAAGTTGATCTTGCGGCCGTTGATGCCGCCTAAGTCGTTGACGCTCTTCCAGTAGGCCTCGATGCCCTTGCCGATCACGCCGTAGGCGGATGCCGGACCGCTGTAAGGACCGCAATGGCCGAGCTTGATCTCGCTATCGCTTGCACCGTTGTCGTACTTCTTCTGGGCGAATGCCGCCCGCGAACTCGAAAGCAACGCCAACGCCGACACGCCACCGACAAACCCACGCCTGCTCGTACCCACAGAACTCCTCCCTATTGAAAAGCGGCGCGGAGTTTCTTCTGAAATCGGGTAAAAAAGAAGGCCGCCCATCGGCGGCCTTCCGCACTACGGTTATGCTGTCGCTCGGCTGCCTCCGCAGCCTTTAGCTGCTCTCGGCGTGCATGACGTCGCCGAACAGGTCCCAGCTCTCGCCCTTGAAGCGCTGTAATTGCACGGCCTGGACGGGATAAAAATCCGTCGGACTGGTGCTGACCGTGATGCCGGGCAACAGGCCCGGCACGCGCAGCTTCTGGTGATTGGCGGCCTGGCGCATCAGATTCTCGCGCGTCAGATTGTCACCGCATTTCTTCAAGGTCTGCTCCATCAGGAACGACACCGAATAGGCGTAGACATAGTTCACGTCACCGAGATTGCCGTTGGGATTGTATTTGGCCATCCATTCCCGCCAGGTCTTCATCTCGGCATCGCCGTCCCACTGGTGGTCGGTCGGATCCTTAAGCCAGGCCGCCGTGATGACGCCCTGCACGTTCTCGAAGCCTGCCGGCTTCATCGTCGTCGTCACCTGGCCCGACACGTTGTTGAGATAGATCGCCGGCTTCCAGTTGATGTTGGCCGCCTTGCGCATCGACTGTGCGGCGAACTTCGGGATCGAGACGTTGAAGAAGACGTTGGCTCCGGAATCCTTGAGCTGGATCACCTGGCTGTCGACCGTGGGGTCGGTCACCTCGTAGGTCACATGCTTGACGATGCGGCCGGCCTCCTTGCCGAGGCCCTCCTTGAAGCCCTCCCAGTAATCCTTGCCGTAGTCGTCGTTCTGCATCAGCACGCCGATCTGGGCGTCCTTGATATTCGCCAGGATGTGCTTGGCGTAGATGACGGCTTCGGTGTGGTAGTCGGGCTGATAGCCCATCGTCCACGGGAACTCCTTGGGATTGCCCCACTTCGAGGCGCCGGTGGCGACGAACAGCATCGGCACCTTCTTCTGGTTCATGTACTTGTGGATCGCCGTGTTGGTCGGCGTGCCGAGCGTGTTGAAGGTGCACAGCACCTTGTCCTGCTCGACGAGCTGGCGGACGCACTCGACGGTCTTGGCCGGGTTGTAGCCGTCGTCCAGGGTGATGAAGTTGATCCTGCGGCCGTTGACGCCACCCCTGTCATTGACGCTCTTCCAGTAGGCCTCGATGGCCTTGCCAATGACTCCGTAGGAAGACGCCGGCCCACTGTAGGGATTGGTGTGACCGATCTTGATCTCATTGTCGGTCGCGCCGTCGTCGTACTTCTTTTGTGCGAACGCTGCTCGGGAACCCGAAAGCATTACGGCGGCGGAAAGGCCGCCCACGAAGGTACGCCTGTTCGTCTTCATGATGATTCTCCCTGTTGGGTTTACGCCATCGACTACTCCTCACTCGCTGTTGCAACGATTGGTCTCTTGCATCCGGGCCGCGCAGGCGCGGCACGGTACCTGCAGGCTCTGCGCCGTCAGCTGCTCGCGCGCTGCTTGAGGGCCGCCTGCTCTCTCGCCTTCGCGCCCGGGCTGCGCATGCTGCGCACCAGATAGTAGACGCCGCCCACGATGCCCATCGGCATCAGATACATGAGCACGATCAGGATGATGCCGAACACGGTATAGGCCGAGAGGTCGAACTGCAGGCCGAGGTCGTTCTTGACGAAGGTCGAAAGCGCCTGGGCGGAGTTGTCGACCAGCACGTAGAAGATGCCGCCGACGACCGAGCCGGCCAGCGAACCGACGCCGCCCACGACCAGGCCGATCAGGAACTTGATCGACAGGAAGAAATTGAAGCTGTCAGGCGCCACGAAGGCGATGGCCGAGGCCGAAAGCGCGCCGGCGATGCCGGTGTAGGCCGCGCTGATGCCGAACGTGACGGTCTTATAGAGGGCGGTGTCGATGCCCATCGTGTCGGCCGCCATGTACTGGTCGCGGATCGCCATCATGGCGCGCCCGCTGCGGCTATTCAGGATGTTGGCCGCCGCCCAATACAGCAGCACCATGACAACCAGGCAGTAGTAGTAGAGCCACTGGTCCTCGTTCAACGGCAGGCCGAAAGGCACATCGGGCTTGGACAGCACGATGCCCTGCACGCCGCCCGTCAGGTCCTCCAGCCACTTGTATTTCAGGATCTGCGGCACCGAGAGCGCCAGCGCAAAGGTGGCGAGCGCGAGGTAGTGGCCCTCGAGCTTGAGCGCCGGCAGGCCGAACAGATAGCCGACGATGAAGCACATCACGGCGGCGATCGGCAGGGTCGCGTAGTAGGGCATGTCGAGCTTGTCCATGAGGATCGCCGCCGTGTAGGCACCGACCGCATAGAAGGCACTGTGGCCGAGCGAGATCTGCCCGTTGAAGCCGGTCAGCAGATTGAGCCCCAGCACGGCGATCGCTGCGATGATCATGGTGCTGACCAGGAACAGCCGGTAGTTGGAGACCACGTCCGGCAGGAGCGGTTGCAGCAGCGGCACCAGGAAGGCCAGCGCCAGCAGGATCCATAGCCACTTCTTGGGAAAGGCCGGCATGTCAGACCCTCTTCACGACGACGCGACCGAACAGGCCGGCCGGCTTCACCGTCAGGACGAAGATCACGATGATCAGGGCCACCGTGAGCTTCTCGCCGTTGCCGATGATGTAGACGCCGGTGATCTTCTCGATCTGGTTGCCGGCATAGGCAACCATGTTCTCGAGCACGCCGACGATGAAGCCGCCGATCACCGCCCCGCCGGGATTGCCGATGCCGCCGACCAGGGCGCTGGCGAAGGCATAAAGCAGGATACCCCCCATCATGTTGGGGTCGAGATAGACGATGTGGGCCACCATGGTGCCGGCCACCGCCCCGACCGAAGCGGCCAGTCCCCAGCCCAGCGCCAGCATCCAGTCGACCCGGACGCCGACCAGCCGCGCCATCTGTGGATTTTGCGCGGCTGCGCGCATGGCGAGTCCGAGCGAAGTATAGCGGAAGAAGACGAACAGCAGGCCGAGCACGACCAGCGTGACCAGCACGACGCCGAGCTGGTGCGGCCCGATGACGCCGGCGATGCCGAAGCTGCTCTTGGGGAAGGGCGAGGGATATTCCTTGATCAGGTAGCTCCAGATCGCACCGGCCATCGAGTTGCAGATCGCCAAAAGGCCGATGAAGACCACGACGATCGACAGGACCGGCGCGTTGTGCAGCGGCCTCAGGATGACCCTCTCGATGGTCACGCCCATCACGAACGAGAACACCACCGCCACGGCGAACGCCACCCAGAACTCGGCGCCCCAGCTCATGAGCTGCCAGCTGATATAGGTCGAGAACATCGCCAACTCGCCCTGGGCGAAATTGATATGGTCGGTCGAGACGTAGATCATGACCAGCGCCAGCGCCACGCAGGCATAGATGGCGCCGTTGGCGAGGCCGGATGCGATCTGCTGGAGGAACTGTTCCATTTCCTTGCCTCAGTACCCGAGGTACGACTTGCGGACGTTCTCGTCGTTCTTCACGACCGCCGACGGACCCCACATCACGACCCTGCCGGTTTCCAGGACGTAGGCGGTATCAGCGAGGTCGAGGGCAAGTGCCGCATTCTGCTCGACCAGCAGGATGCTCACCCCCTCCTCCTCATTGATCAGTCGCAGGATGCGGAAGATCTCGACCACGATCAACGGCGCCAGGCCGAACGACGGCTCGTCGAGCAGCATCAGGCGCGGCTTCAGCATCAGGGCCCGGGCGATCGCCAGCATCTGCTGCTCGCCGCCCGACAGGGTGCCGGCCTGCTGCTGCACACGCTCCTTGAGCCGCGGAAAGTAGCTGAACACGCGATCGAGCTCGTCCCTGACGCCCTGCTTGTCCTTGCGGGTGTAGGCGGCGATGCGCAGGTTCTCGCCGACGGTAAGCGTCGTGAAGGTGCCGCGGCCTTCGGGCACGTGGCCGATCCTGAGCCGCACGATCTCCTCGGTCGGCATGCCGGTGATGTCCTTGCCGTCGAACCGGACCGAACCTTCGGTGCGCACCATGTTGCAGATGGCGCGGAGCGTCGTCGTCTTGCCGGCGCCGTTGGCGCCCAGCAGGGTGGTGATGCCGCCATCCTCGATCGCGAAGCCGACGTCGTACAGCGACTGGGTCTGGCCGTAGAACGCCTTGAGCGCCTTCACTTCCAGCAACGCGGCCATCACGAGGTCCCCAGATAGGCGCGGATCACCTCGGGATCGCGTTGCACTTCCGCCGGCGTGCCGTCGGCGATCTTCTTGCCGAAGTCGATGGCGACGACCTTGTCGGACACCGACATGACGAGGCTCATGTGATGCTCGACCAGCAGCACCGTGACGTGCTGCGTGTCGCGTACCCGCTTGATCTGGCCTTTCAGCACCTCGATCTCTTCGTGATTGAGGCCGGCCGCCGGCTCGTCGAGCAGCAGCAGCTTGGGGCTCGAGGCGAGCGCGCGCGCAAGCTCGACCCTCTTTCGGATCGGGAACGGCAGGCCGCCGGTCACCGCACTGGTGAACGGCACGAGATCCATGAAGGCAATCAGCTCGTGGGCGCGCTGGGCAATCTGCGCCTCCTCTGGCGCCACCTTGGGCAGGCGCAGCGCGTTGTCGAAGAAGCTGGTGGAGCTGCGGCTGTGGCAGCCGACCTTGACGTTGTCGAGCACCGACATGCGGTCGAACAGCGCCACGTTCTGGAAAGTACGACCGATGCCGATCTGCGGGATGTTGTAGCGCGGGCGCCCGAGAATCGACTTGCCCTCGAACAGGATGTCGCCGCCGTTGGGCGTGTAGAGTCGGCTGAGGCAGTTGAAGAGCGTCGTCTTGCCGGCGCCGTTGGGACCGATCAGGCCGGCGATCTGGCCGGGAAAGACGTCGAACGTCACGCCATCGAGAGCCACGATGCCGCCGAAGCGGACCGAGACATCGCACACGCTGAGCAGCGGCGAGCCGCTGGATGAAGACGGTCCTGCCATGTTCCCGCTGGTTTCGTTGGCCGGCGAATACAACGCTCCGGCACCGC
>JABCYT010000003.1 GCA_013290035.1 Alphaproteobacteria bacterium | reverse complement strand
GCGGCCGTGAGGGGCTCGCCGAAGTCGTCAATGCGGTGCGCGAGCGGATGGTCGCCAGGATCGACCGGACGACGACCCAGGAGCAGGCCTGGTTGTTGCTGGCGGCGCGGGCGATGAGCGCCGGCGGCGAGCTCGCCTACTCGGTCGACGGCCAGCAGCACAAGTCGGCCACCGAGCCGGTCGTGCTCAATCCCGACCAGGCCGCGATCGCGCGCGGCATGCGCGTGACCAACGACGGCGAGCACCCGGTATGGCTGCAGGTGACGGCGCGTGGCGTGCCAATCGATCCGCAGCCCGCCGCCTCCGAAGGGCTGAGCGTCCGGCGCCAGTTCCTGACGCTCACCGGTGAGCCGGCCAACCTCGCGCGGCTGCGCCAGAACGAGCGGGTGATCGTGTCGATCGACGGCCGCAACCTCGATGGCGGCTACCACGAGGTGGCGCTGCTCGACCTGCTGCCGGCCGGCTTCGAGATCGAGACGGTGCTGAACGAGGATACAGTGAAGTCGTTCCCGTTCCTGGCGAAGCTCTCCGAGACGCGCATCGCCGAGGCGCGCGACGACCGCTTCTTCGCCTCGTTCAACCTCGGGCGGCGCAGCTATCGCAGCTGGTATGACGATCCGGCCGACAGCTTCACCAACGCCTTCCACGTCGCCTACATCGTACGCGCCGTGACGCCGGGCAGCTTCGTGCTGCCGTCGGTGAATGTCTCCGACATGTACGCGCCGCGCGTCTATGCCCGAAGCGGCATGGGCAGCGTCGCGATCGCTCCGAGGTAAGCGGATCGCGCTGACATGAACCTCCGGCGCCTCCTCGCCGTCGCAGCGCTCGCCGCCACCAGCCTGGCGGCGGGCGCCCTGGCGCTCGACCGGATCTTCCCGCCCGACCTCTCGCGCTACCACGAGCGGTCGAGCGAGACCGTCGACGCCAATGGCCGCCTGCTGCGCGCCTTCACGACGGCCGACGGCAAATGGCGGCTCAAGACCACGGTCGACGACGTCGATCCGGTCTATCTCGCCCTGCTAAAAGCCTACGAGGACCGCCGCTTCGACGATCACTGGGGCATCGACCCGCTGGCGGCGGTGCGCGCCGCCGGCCAATGGATGGCGCGCGGCCGCATCGTGTCGGGCGCCTCGACGATCTCCATGCAGGCCGCCCGCCTGCTCGAACCCCACCGATTCCAAGGGGGGCGACGCGGGATTTTGACCAAGGCGATCCAGTCGGCGCGCGCGCTGCAGCTCGAATGGCGCTACTCCAAGCGCGAGGTGCTGGCGATCTACCTGACCCTGGCGCCGATGGGCGGCAATCTCGAGGGCGTGCGGGCGGCCTCCTTCGCCTATTTCGGCAAGGAGCCGCGCCAGCTCTCCGCGGCCGAAGCGGCCCTGCTGGTCGCCATCCCGCAATCGCCCGAGCGCCGCCGGCCTGAGCGCGCCGGCAAGTCCGCCCAGGCCGCGCGCGATCGCGTGCTGGTGCGCGGGCTGGAGCACGGCATCATCGACCAGGTGCTGTTCGACAAGGCGGCCAGCCGGCCGGTGCCCGATCGACGGCTCGCCATGCCCATGCAGGCGCCGCACCTCGCGGCGTGGCTCGCCGGCCAGTCGCCCGGAGCGATCGTTCCCACGACCTTGCGCCTCGAATTGCAGGGCGCGCTCGGCCAGCTCGTGGCCGAGGAACGCGGCCAGTTCGCCGACCGGGCGCAGATCGCCCTGGTCGCGATCGACAATCGCACCGGCGGCGTCGTGGCCTGGCTGGGCGGCTCGGACTATTTCGGCCGCGCCGGCCAGGTCGATCTGGTGCGCTCCCGCCGCTCGCCCGGCTCGGCGCTGAAGCCATTGATCTACGCCATGGCCTTCGACGATCGGGTGCTGCATCCGGAGTCGCTGGTCGAGGACGTGCCGGTGCGCTTTCGCGACTGGCTGCCGCGCAACTTCGACCGCGAGCATGTCGGCGCCGTCACCGTGCGCCGCGCCCTGCAGCAATCGCTGAACGTGCCGGCCGTCCTGACCTTGGAGAAGGTGGGCCCGCAACGCTTCATCTCGACCCTGCGCAATGCCGGGGTCGCGCCCGGCCTGCCGCCGGGCGAGGCCGGGGCCACGCTGGGCGTGGCGCTGGGCAGCGCCACGGTCTCGCCGCTCGAGATGGCCGGGCTTTATGCCGGGCTCGCCAATGGCGGCAAGTTTGCGCCGCCGGTCGTGCGCCGCGACCGGCCGCGGCCTGAGCCGGTGCAGCTGATCGGCCCGACCGCCGCCTGGTATGTCGCCGATGTGCTGGCCGGCGCGCCGCTGCCCGAGGGCTTCGCGTCGCTGCCGGTGGCGATGCGCGATCGGCGGATCGCCTTCAAGACCGGCACCTCGGCCGGCTACCGCGATGCCTGGGCCGCGGGCTACAGCGCCAACTGGACCGTCGTGGTCTGGGTCGGTCATGCCGACGGCACGCCGCGGCCCGGCCAGCTCGGCCGCCTGGCGGCGCTGCCGGTCCTGTTCAAGGCTTTCAGTCGCCTGCCCGCCGAGGACAACCGCGCGCAGCCCGAACCCGCCGATGTGCTGCGCGTCGCCTCGTATCACGAGCTGCCGCTGCGCATGCGCACCCTGGGGCCGGTGGCCGATGGCCATGGCGCGCCGCGCATCGCCTATCCGCCGGCCGACGCCAGGATCGAGCTGGGCTCGCGCGAAGCCGTCCCGCTGTCCGCCCTGGGGGGCGAAGGCCGGCTGCGCTGGCTGGTCGACGGCCGCCCGCTCGACGGCACCCGCTGGGTCCCCGACGGACCCGGCACGGTCCGCGTGGCGGTGGTCGACGAGGCCGGCCACTCGAGCGCCGTCACGGTGCGCATCGTCGAGCGCCGCTGACGCTCCTGTCAGAGCGCCAGCGCAAACACCACCGAGGCCACCAGCAGCACGGCGAACGTCACGTTGATCGCACGGTTGGTGCGCGGCTCGCGGAAGAAGCGCGTGAGCACGGCGCCGGCCAGCAGCCAGGCGACGTTGACGGCCGTGATGATCACGAAGAGCACGGCCATCTTGACGGCGACGTCGAACACCAGCCGCTCGTGCATCAGCACGAAGCCGGAGAACAGCGCCGCCATGGCGGCATAGCCCTTGGGATTGACCAGCGACAGCAACAGCCCGCCCGCGAAGCTGGGCGCGCGTCGTTGCCCGCCATCGTCGGCCAGCGGCGGCGCCGTGGCGATGCGCCAGGCAAGATAGAGGAAATAGGCCGCAGCCAGCACGGTCACGACCGGCGTCGCGCCGGGCACGGCCAGCAGCAGGCCGACCAGCCCGCTCGCGACGATCGCCATCACCGCCACCATGCCGACGACGATGCCGGCAAGATAGGCGGCGCCGCGGCGTGCGCCGAAAGCGGCGCCGGTGGCGGTCAGGCTCAAGGTCGCCGGACCGGGGCTGCCGGCCAGGGCGATCGCTGCAAGGACGAAGCCGGGTAACGCTTCCACCGCCCCGATATGGCGGTGTACACCTCTCGCGTCTTGAACGTTCGTGCGTCGGCTCACCTCGGCATCAGGAATGCCGCAACCACCCGCAGGAACGCCGCCCGCTCGTCGGTCGTGTTCACCGCGAAGCGCTGCCAATCGCCCTTCGCCCGGAAATCAGCGAAGAGTCCTGCGGGATCCTCATGGAAATGAAGGACTGCCTTCGACTTGAAATAGAACACGCCGCGCGACTTCTCCTTCAGCCTGCCGTGCCGGCGCACCTTCGCCAGCAACGGTTCCAGCCGGTCGAGCGCGGGCGCCGTTGCGTGCTTCATGCCGCCACCTTGGCCTTCAGCGCCTGCGCCACCTTGGACGCCGGCTCGCGACCGAGCGCGGCGCAAATCTCGCGGCCGGCCCTGGCGATGGCGTCGAGGTCGACGCCGTGCTCGATGCCGAGGCCGTTCATCAGATAGATCACGTCCTCGGTGCCGACATTGCCCGAGGCGCCCTTGGCGTAGGGACAGCCGCCCAGGCCGGCAACGGCGGTATCGAACACGGCGATGCCGCGCTCCATCACCGCCATGATGTTGGCCAGCGACTGGCCGTAGGTGTCGTGGAAATGCGCCGCCAGCTTTTCGCGCGGCACCCTGGCCGCCACGGCATCGACCATGGCGACGCACTCGGCGGGCGTGCCGACGCCGATCGTGTCGCCCAGCGAGATCTCGTAGCAGCCCATGCGGAACAGTCGCTCCGACACGTCCGCCACCCTGGCCGGCGCCACCTTGCCGTCATACGGGCAGGCGATCACGGTCGAGACGTAGCCGCGGACCTTCATGCCGTGCTTCCGAGCCGCCTCCATCACCGGCGCGAAGCGCTCGAAGCTCTCGTCGATCGAGCAGTTGGTGTTCTTGCGGCAGAACGCCTCCGAGGCCGCGGTGAACACCGCGATCTCCTCGCACCTGGCCTCGATGGCGCCGTTCATGCCCTGCTTGTTGGGCACCAGCACGGGATAGCCGACGCCCGGCTTGCGCCGGATGCGCGCCATCACCTGATCGGTGTTGGCCATCTGCGGTACCCATTTGGGCGACACGAAGCTGCCGGCTTCGACGGCCGAATGGCCGGCCGCCGACAGCGCGTCGATCAGCGTCACCTTGGCGTCGACGGGAACCGGCCTGGCCTCGTTCTGCAGGCCGTCGCGCGGACCCACCTCGACCAGTCGCACCTTCTTCGGATGGTTCATGTTTCCGCCCCTAGGCCAGCGTCGGCCGAAGCTTGCCGGCGCGGCCGAGGATGACCGTAACCGCCGCCAGCGCCAAGACTGTAAGGCCGATCAGCAGGGTTGCAACGGCGGTGATGGTCGGATTGACCTCGAGGACGAGCTCGTTGAACATCCTTTTCGGCACGGTTTCGTAGCGGCCGGCGATGAACGACGTCACGATCACCTCGTCGAAACTGCCGATGAAGGCGAAGATCCAGGCCGCGAAGACGCTGGGCGCCAGGTTGGGCAGCACGACCTTGGCGACGGTATAGCTCCACGACGCGCCCAGGCTCCACGCCACCTGCTCGATGCGCAGGTCGAATTCGCGGATGGCCACGCCCATCACCATCATGACCAGCGGCACGTTGAGGACGGTGTGCGCCACGACCAGGCCGATGAAGGAGCCCAGCAGGCCGACCTTGGCGAGCCCGAGATAGAGCGCGATCGCTGCGATGATGGTGGGCACGATCAGCGGCGCCATGAAGTTGCCCTCCGCCCAGTCGCGCCCGGCGAACGACCCGCGTCGCAAGCCATAGGCGGCCAGGCTGCCCAGCACGAGGGCGGCGATCGAGGACAGGGACGCCAGCGCGGCCGACGTCCACATGGCGTCCATCCAGCGCGGATCGCCGAAGAACGCCGCGTACCAGCGCAACGAAAAGCCCGGCGGCGGGAAGGTGAGCGCCCGCGCCGAGGAGAATGACATCGGCACGACGATCAGCAGCGGCACCGTCAGGAAGACGAGACCGAAGACGCCGACGGCCGCCAGGGCGCGGCGGCTCCAGGGCGAACCGCCCGTCATGCCCGTCGCCTCATAGCGACGCCGTGCGATCGAGCCGTCGATAGGCGGCGAAGATCAGCAGCGACACCACCAGCAGGATGGTGGAAATCGCCGAGGCCTGTTCCCAGCGCGGGATCTGGTTGATCAGCGTATCGAGCAGGTTCGAGATCATCGGCACGCGGCCGCCGCCCAGGATCGCCGGCGTGATGTAGAAGCCCAGGCAAAGGATGAAGACCAGCAGCGTGCCGGCCGCCAGCGCCGGCAGGGTGAGCGGGAAATAAACCTTCCAGAAAATGGTGCGGGGCGGCGCGCCCAGCGAGGCGGCCGCCTGCAGCAGGCGGTCGTCGATGCGGATCATGGCGGCGAACAGCGGCAGGACCAGGAACGGCAGCAGCACGTTGGCCATGCCGATGGTGACGCCGAGCTCGTTGTAGAGGAACTGCACGGGCTGCTCGGTGAGGCCGCTCCACTGCAGGGCGCGGTTCACCAGACCGGCATTGCCCAGCACCACGATCCAGGAATAGGTGCGCACGAGGATGCTGACCCAGAAGGGCAGCACGACCAGGGCGATGGCGACGAGCCGGGCGCGGTTCTGCAGGCCGCGCATCCAGTGCGCCAGCGGATAGCCGATCAGCACGTTGGCCAGGGTCGCGATCAGCGCGATGCGCATGGTGTTGCCCAGCACGCGCAGATAGACCGGCGCCTCGAGCAGGCCCTGGTAGTGCTCGAGCGTGAAGCCCTGCCCTTTGTCCCAAAAGGCGAGGCCCAGCATGTAGGCAATCGGCGCGTTGAAAGCGACGACCATCAGCACCAGAAGCGGTGCGACGAAGCCGAAGCCCGTGGAACGCTCTTGACGGTTCATGGCGGCAAGACTGTCATCCCGAGGCCGCAGGCCGAGGGACCTTTGAAGCGCGAGAAAAGGTCCCTCGCTGCGCTCGGGATGACAGCATTTCCCTTACAGGCTGAGCTTGAAGGCTTCCCACTTCTTGTTCACGGCCTCGCCGTTCTCGGCCCACCATTCGGCGTTCTCGAAGTACTGCACGGCCTTGTTCTGCTTGCTGGTCGGGAACTGCCAGAGCTTGTCCTTGGGCAGCAGCGCGTCGAGATCGGGGCTGGGGCCGGTGTAGGAGATCACCCCTGCGGCCTTGGCCTGGTTCTCGGGCAGCGACATCTCGTGCATGAGCTTGTAGGCCGCCGCCTTGTCCTCCGGCTTGGAGCCCTTGACGATGCCGAAGAAGGAGAGGTCCGCCTTGCCGCCCGCGAAGTTGAGGCCGAAAGCCGGATCGCCGACGACCCTGCCCGACCAGCAGATCGAGTACTGCACCTCGTTGTCCTTCATGAGCTGCGGCGGCTGGGCACCCGCCTTCCACCACACCGCGACCTCCTTCTTGATCTCGTCCAGCTTCTTGAAGGCGGTGTCGACGTCGAGCGGGAACAGCTTGTCGATCGGCACGCCGGTCGCCTGCACGGCGAACGGCAGGCAGTAGTGCGGATAGTCGGGCAGGCAGCGCTTGCCCGGGAACGCCTTGATGTCGAAGAACTCGGTGAAGTTCTTCGGCTCCTTCGCGCCGGCGCGCCACGCCATGATGGTGGAGAAATACTGGTAGCCGAAGCCATACTCGGCCTTGGCCTCGGGAAACATCGCCGCGGGATTGACCGCGGCCCAATCGATCGGTTCGATCAGGCCGAGCTTCTTGGCCTGCAGCACGACACCCGAGCCCAGCTCGAACATCGTAGCGCTGGTCTGGCCGCTCTCGACCAGTGCGCGCAGCCTGCCGAGCGAGCTCGGGCTTTCGCGCACGACAGTGATGCCGGTCTTGGCCTTGAGCGGGTCGATGTAGCCGACCTGGATCGAATCGCCGGACAGCCCGCCCGATTCGATCATGCGGATTTCCTTCGATTGCGCCCGCGCCCCGCCGGCCGCCAGGATGCTGAAAGCCGGCAAGCTCGCCGCCGCTCCCACGAAAGTACGTCTCTTCATCTAAAACCCCCTTCTGTTTAAACCGGCCATATGTCGGCCGCCTCCCACGACACGGCGACGCGCTCGCCGGTGGCGAAGGCGCGCCCGACGAACGGAACCGCGGCGACCATCGGCGCGCCGGCGGCGCCATTCTCCAGGGCCAGATGATAACGCACCATCTGGCCGAGATAGATCGCCTCGACGACGCGCGCCGTCTTGGCCGCCGTGCCGATGGCGCCGATGCGCACCCGCTCCGGCCGCACCAGGCCGGTGCGGCCATCCTCGAGTCCGACGAAATTGGCGATGCCCAGGAACTCCGCGACGAAGCGGTTGGCCGGCTTGAGATAGGCCTCGGCCGGCGCCGCCACCTGCTGGGTGCGGCCCTTGTCGAGCACCATGATGCGATCGGACAGCGACAGGGCTTCTTCTTGGTCGTGCGTGACCAGGATCGTGGTCACGCCCAGGGTGCGCTGCAGCTGCTTCAGCTCGACCTGCAGCTCCTCGCGCAGCTTGCGGTCGAGCGCGCCCAGCGGCTCGTCGAGCAGCAGGATGTCGGGCTTGAAGACGATGGCGCGGGCGAGCGCCACCCTCTGCTGCTGGCCGCCCGAGAGCTGCGACGGCCGGCGGTCTTCGAGGCCTTCCAGGCGCACCAGCTTCAACGCGTCGAGCGCCTGGCTGCGCGCCACAGCACCACCGATCTTGCGGACGCCGAGCGGAAACAGCACGTTCTCCAGCACGGTCATGTGCGGGAACAGCGCGTAGGACTGGAACACCAGCCCGATATTGCGCTCCTGTGCCGGCGCATCGGTGACGTCGCGGCCGCCGATGAAGATGCGGCCCGCTGTCGGCCGGTTGAGGCCGGCGATCAGCGACAGCAACGTGGTCTTGCCCGAACCGCTCGGCCCCAGAATGGTGACGAACTCGCCCTGCGCGACCGCGAGGTCGACGTCGTCGGCCGCCGCGACCGGGCCGTAGCGCTTGCTGACGCCCTCGAGGCGGATATCGCTCACGTGAGCGCTGCCATGGCGCGATCGGCGGCCGCCAGGGTCTCTTCGATGATGGCGTCGTCGTGCGCGGTCGAAAGAAACCAGGTCGTCCGCTGGTTGACCCGGATACCCTGCTCCTGCAGCGCCACATGAAACGCCAGCGCCATGTCGCGATCGCAGGCGGCCGAATCGCGGTAATTCTCCGGCGCCGCCGCCTTTGTGAAGAATGTCTGGAAGATCGCGGGCAGGCCCTGCACCAGCACCGGCAGCTTGTGCTTGGCGCCGAGCGCCGCGAGGCCCTGCATCAGCCGCGTGCCGCGTTGCTCGAGGTCGCGATAGACCGCGCCATCGTCCCGCTCGAGCTCGTCGAGCGCGGCCAGAGCTGCCGCCATGCTCTGGACGTTGCCGTTGTAGGTGCCGCCATGCATCACGCCCTTGTCGAGCAGCGTGTCCATGACATCGCGGCGGCCTGCGACCATCGCCATCGGAAAGCCCGCGGCGACCGCCTTGGCGTAGATCGCGAGATCCGCCGTGACGCCGAAACGGTGCTGGGCGCCGCGCAAGCCGACCCGGAAGCCGGTGATGACCTCGTCGCAGATGAACAACGCACCCTGGGCCCGGCAGAGATCGCGCACGCCTGAGAGATAGCCTTCGTGCGGCGCGATCGCGCCGCCATTCACCATCATCGGTTCCATGATGACGGCGGCAATCTCGCCGGGATGATGCGCGAAGGCGGCGGCGAGCGCGTCGAGATCGTTCCAGACCGCGACCACGACATCGTCGAGCACGCTTTTCGGCATGCCCGGCGAGCCGGCGACCGGAACCGGCGCTTCGGCCGGCCCCGCCTCATTGAGCGGCGGGCGTGCACTGATATAGGCCTGGTCGCTCCAGCCGTGATAGTGGCCTTCGAACTTCACGATCCTGGTGCGGCCGGTGAAAGCCCGGGCAAGCCGCATGGCCATCAGCACCGCCTCGGTGCCGGACGTGGCAAAGCGCACGACCTCGGCGCCCGGCAGCAGGCCGCAGAGCCGTTCGGCAAGCTCGGTCTCGCGCCGGTGCTGGCCGGCATAGACCTGGCCCTGCGCGAGCGACCGCTGGACCGCGTCGATCACCGGCTTGGGCGCATGGCCCAGGATGGCCGGGCCGTTGCCCAGCACGTAATCGATGTGGACGTTGCCATCGACGTCGTAAAGCCGGGCGCCCTCGCCCCGTTCGAAGAACAGCGGCACCGGCGTGCTGGCGTAGCGCACGTTGCTGCTGACTCCGCCGGCCAGGTGCTTCCTGGTCCGCTCATAGAAGGCGATCGACTTGGCGTAGCTGCGCATGGGCCCCATCCAGCAAAAACAATGCCTAGCGCCCGGTGCTTCGTCCATACTGACGGCCGCTTTCGATATGCTAGTTTGCGTCGCAAGGAGGATTTGATGGCCCAGCAACTCAGCAACCAACGCATCGCCTGGTTCAACGGCAAGTTCATGCCCGAGAACCAAGTCATGATTCCCTTCCGCGACCGCAGCTGGAAATACGGCGACGGCGCTTTCGACATGACGCGCACCTTCGAGGGCCAGCCCTTCCGCCTGAAGGAGCATATCGATCGCTTCTACCGCTCGCTGCGCTACCTGCAGATCGATCCCGGCATCGGGCCGAAGGAGATGGTGGCCAACAGTGAGGAAGTGGTGGCGCGCAACGAGCACCTGCGCCCGGCAATCGGCGACTGGTGGGTCGGCCAGCGGGTCAGCCGCGGCGTCGACGCCGTGGGCGACGAGGGCTGGGACCATACCGGCCCCAATGTCGTGATCGAGGTGCTGCCGCTGCCGCTCGCCAAACGCGCCCACCTCTATCGCGACGGCGCGCAGGTCATCACCACGACGGTGCGGCGCACCGCGCCCTCGATGCTGAGCCCACGCGCCAAGACGCACAACTATCTCAACATGATCATGGCCGAGAAGCCGGTGAAGGCGCTCGCGCCCGACGCCTGGGCGATCCTGCTCGACGAGAACGGCAACCTGGCCGAGGGGCTGGGCAGCAACATCTTCATCGTGCGCGAGGGCGAGCTCTTCACGCCGTCGGAACGCTACGTGCTGCCGGGCGTCAGCCGGCAGATGACCATCGACATGGCCAAGCAGCTCGGCATCGCCTGCACTGCCGGCGACATCGACCTGTTCGATGCGGCCAACGCCGAGGAAATGTTCCTGACCTCGACCAGCCTCTGCATCCTGCCGGTGAAAAGCTTCAACGGCGGCCCGGTCGCCGACGGCAAGACGCCGGGTCCGATCACGAAAAAGTTGATCGACGCCTACTCCAAGAGTGTCGGCTGCGACTTCGTCGGGCAGTACCTGAAGTTCCTGCAGTAGGGCCGGCGGCGCTCGGCCAGCTCTCCGGCGGCGGGGAACAACAACATTGCTAAGCTCTGTCAAGGGACAAGACGGCAACCGATCTCCCCCAGGGGCGGTCGGGGGACTTACTTCAGCCGCTTTTGAGCGTAGACTTTCGCTGTGGCAGATCGCGGCTCTTCGTGGCCGGCGAACTGGACTGGACGTCAATGCCACGACTGGCTGCCACGGGCTTATCGGCACGACGAGGCCGCGCTCTTCGAACTTTTGTTCGGGAGGAAGCATCATGGCCACGCAACCCCATGTCAGGAACCCCATCGAATGGGGATGGGAGACCATCAAGGAGACGGGACACGCCCTCGGATCGGCCGCCAATACGATGGACGGCGCCTGGGAGGCGCACGACCTGGCACCGCCGGTCGTCCGCAAGATCGGCATCGCCGACCTCAAACACGCCCTGGCGGAAGGCGCCCGGGATTTCGAGGCCTGCCGGACGGACGTCATCTTCCTCTGCCTGCTCTATCCCATCGCCGGCATCATCATCTCGCGGGTGGCTTTCAACTATGGCCTGCTGCCGCTGATCTTCCCGCTGATCGCCGGCTTCGCGCTGATCGCGCCGCTGTTCGGCGTCGGCCTCTACGAGATGAGCCGGCGGCGCGAGCAGGGCGTCGCCATCGGCTGGGCGGATGCCTTCGCCGTGTTGAGCTCGCCCGCCATCGGCTCGGTCGTGGTGATGGGCCTGCTGCTGCTGGCGCTGTTCGCGCTGTGGCTGTTCGCCGCCAGCTTCATCTATACCCTGACGCTCGGACCGGACCTGCCGATCTCGGCGACCAACTTCGCCCGCGACGTGCTCACGACGCCGCAGGGTTGGACGATGATCGTCGTCGGCATGGGCGTCGGTTTCCTGTTCGCGCTGGTGGTGCTGGTGATCAGCGTGGTGTCGTTCCCGCTCCTGCTCGATCGCAATGTCGGCGTCTATTGCGCCGCGGCGACGTCGCTGAAGGCCGTGCGCATGAATCCCGGGCCGATGGCGGTCTGGGGATTGATCATCGCCGCGGGCCTTGTCATCGGCACGATCCCGCTTCTGGTCGGCCTCGCCATCGTCCTGCCCATCCTCGGGCACGCCACCTGGCATCTCTACCGCAAGGTGGTGACGTACTGACTTCGGCGCCGTCCTACCTGACGGCGAAGGAGACGGCGGCCTTGTCGTAGTCGCCCGAGCCCATGCGGCCTTCGGCGAAGATCTCGTGCTGGGCAATCCAGTTGAAGGATTGCTCGAACACCTCCTTCGAGTAGGTCTCGAAGACGATGCGCTCGCCGGGGCCCCAGCGCCGCGTGTCCATCATGGCGTGATAGCGCTCGGGAAATTCATTCCTGTAGTAGCGCGTATAGAGTTCCGGACGCAGGTCGATGTCGCGCTGGGCGCGCTTCAGGGCGCTGAAATAGCGCCGGACGTCCTCGGGATCGGGCGAGCCGTTGATCATGGCGGCGATCATGAAGGTGGTGTCGATCACCTTGCGGAAGCCGAGCTGCTCGACGAGGTAATAGGGACCGCTGAACAGCGCCGCCGCCCGGCTCCTGCCCTCGATCAGGAGCTCGAGGCGGCGAAACAGCATGCCGTCCTCGAAGTTGAGATTGATCTCGCCGGCCGGGAGATACTGCTCCAGCGCCTGGATCGTCGAATAGTGGCTGCCGGACTGGAAGCCGACCGAGATCGGCACCCCGGCAAGGTCGGCCGGCGTGCGGATGGGCGAATCGGCAGGAACGAAAATGCCCGATGGCGCCACCGAATAGGCGTCGGCATAGAGCCTGGCATGGCCGTTCGAGGCCGCCACGTTCACGGTCCAATGGCAGGCGCAGCTCACGTCGGCTTCGCGGCCCTGTTCGATGCTCTGGAAGGCGCCTTTCGCGCCCTTGTTGTGGTGCTGGCCGCCGCTCGAGCGGATCAGCTCGCGGAACTCGTAGTCGAGGCCCTCGGCGCGGAAATATCCCTTCTCCTCGGCCACCCACTCCTGCAAGCGAAAGTGCGGCTCGACGATGAATTTGCCCATACGGCTTCCTCCCGCGCGTGGAGGCCGCTTTTATCAGCTTGCCTCGAACTCCACTAGCTCCGCGCCCTCGGTGGCCGCCATCACCCTGATATCGCGAGGTGGTAGTCAGGGTCGGCGTGGCCGGCTAGAATATGACCAGTTTTCTGGTCATGAGAAAAACCTATGGTTACCGTGAACCTTGCCCAAGCGAAAGCCAGCCTTAGCGAGCTCATCGACAAGGTCGAGAGCGGCGAAGGCGTGATCATCACCCGCCATGGCAAGCCCGTAGCGCGACTGTCCCCGATCGAGCAGCCCAAAAAGCCGGTTCGCTCGCTTGCCGCCTTCCGCGCCACCGTGCCGCGCTGGGGGACGTCCAGCGCCAAGCTGCTGCGTCAGATGCGGGACGAACAGCACTGATGCTGTATTTCGATACGAGTTTCCTCACCCCGCTCGTTCGGCAGGAGGCGACAAGCGCACAGGTCGAACGCTTCGTCGGAACCCTTCCCGCAGGGGAACTGACGATCAGTCATTGGACAAAGGTGGAATTCTCTTCGCTGCTCGCGCGCCATGTCCGAATGGGCGGCTTGACTGCCGAGGCAGCCAAGACCGTGGGCTCGGGCTTCGATACGATGGTCGATGAGTCTTTCGTCGTTCTCCTGCCCGAGGCCGACGACTTCGGCCTTGCTCGGGAATATCTCAGCCATTATCGAACTGGGCTGCGGGCTGGCGATGCCTTGCATCTAGCCATCGGCGCGAATCGGCGCATGGACACCATCTTCAGCCTCGATAAGACGTTCCTGAAGGCCGGCAACATGTTGGGATTGCCAGTCAGCCGCGGCGTATAGCTAATTTCTTCAGCTTGCCTCGAACTCCACTAGCTCCGCGCCTTCGGCCACCTGTTCGCCGACGGCATAGCGCACGCTCTTGACCGTGCCGTCGGCGGGAGCGGTCAGCGTGTGCTCCATCTTCATGGCTTCGAGCACCAGCAACGGCTGGCCCTTGCTCACCGTGTCGCCGGGCTTGACCCGGAGATCGATGATCTTGCCCGGCAGCGGCGCGCGCACGGCAGCTTCTGCAGCGCCAGCTGCCTCGTATTGCGTGACATCGAGCGGATCGACCAGGCGCAGCCGCCGGCTCGCACCGTCGGCGAACACGGTGTAGTCGATGCCGTCGGCCGTCTGCCGGCGCACCACCGTGGCCGTGAACGTGTCGTCACCCAGACCAATGAGCAGCCTGCCATCGTCGGCGCGCTGCACGCTGGCCTCAAGATCACCGCCCGGCAGCTCCAGGCCGATGCCGCCGTCGCGCCGGCGGCGGGCGATCACCGTCGCCTCGCGATCGCCGTCCTTCCAGTGCACCGCGTCATGGCCCTCATCGAGCAGCCGGAAGGCGCCCTGCCCATTCCACGGCGACCACGGATCGCCGGAAGAGCGTGCGGCAGCGTCGGCGGCGTCCTGCCATTCGACCAGGCGCGCCAACGTGGCGATGGCGAAGATGCGGTCGCCTGCGGCGGCCGGCTTGGCAAAGAGCTCGTCGCGATGGCGCTCGATGAAGCCGGTGTCGATCTCGCCGCCAACGAAGGCCGGATGCGAACACAGCGCCTTCAGGAGCGCGGCATTGGTGGTGACGCCCACCACCTCGGTCTCGCCCATCAGCGCCGCCATGCGGCGCATCGCCGAGGCGCGGTCGCGGTCATGGACGATGACCTTGGCGATCATCGGATCGTAGAACGGGGTCACCGTGTCGCCCTGACGGACGCCGGTGTCGACACGCACGTGCGGGCCCTCCTGCGGCAGCCGCAGATGCACCAGCGTCCCGGTCGACGGCAGGAAGTTGCGGGCCGGGTCCTCGGCATAGAGCCGGACCTCGACGGCGTGGCCGTCGATGCGAAGCTGGTCCTGGGCGAGCGGCATCTTCCCGCCGGCCGCCACGACGAGCTGCCATTCGACCAGGTCCTGGCCGGTGATCGCCTCGGTGACGGGGTGCTCGACCTGCAGGCGGGTGTTCATCTCCATGAAGAAGAAGGTGCCCGCCTGGTCGGCGATGAACTCGACCGTACCGGCGCCCTGGTAGCCGATGGCCCGGGCGGCGGCGACCGCCGCCTCGCCCATCGCCTTGCGCCGTGCCGGGTCCATGGCGGGCGCCGGCGCTTCCTCGATCACCTTCTGGTGGCGACGCTGGATCGAGCAATCGCGCTCGAACAGGTAGAGGCAGCCGCCGTGGGAATCGGCGAAAACCTGGATCTCGATATGGCGCGGCCGCGTCAGGTACTTCTCGACCAGCACGTGATCGTCGGCAAACGAGGCCTTGGCCTCGCGCTGGGCGCCGGCCAGCGCGTCGGCGAATTTGTCGGCGCTCTCGACCACCCGCATGCCCTTGCCGCCGCCGCCGGCCGACGCCTTGATCAGCACGGGAAAGCCGATGCGGGCCGCCTCCCGCGCGAGCAGTTCGGCCGACTGGTCGTCGCCGTGATAGCCCGGCACCAGCGGCACCCTGGCCTTTTCCATGATCTTCTTGGCTTCGCTCTTGGAGCCCATGGCGCGGATGGCGGCGGGCGGCGGGCCGATGAAGACCAGCCCGGCCTTGGCGCAGGCCTCGGCGAAGCCGGCATTCTCGGACAGGAAGCCGTAGCCCGGGTGAATCGCCCCGGCGCCGGTGCGCCTGGCCGCGGCGATGATCTTGTCGGCGACCAGATAGCTCTCGCGCGCCGGCGAGCCGCCGATGTGGATGGCTTCGTCGGCCATCGCGACGTGGCGCGCCAGGCGGTCGGCGTCGGAATAGACCGCGACGGTCTTGATGCCCAGCCGCCGCGCCGTCTTGATGACCCGGCAGGCGATCTCGCCGCGGTTGGCGATCAGGATCTTGGCGAACATCAGGGCGCCCACCGGGGCTTGCGCTTGTCGAGGAACGCGCTCATGCCCTCGAGCGCCTCCTCGGTGACGCACTGGTTGGCGACATGCTCACCCAAGATGTCAGCCACGTCGGTGTCGTGCGGCAGGGCATCGATTTCGGTGATGAGCTTCTTCACCGTGGTCTGGACCGACGGCGCGCCGAGCTTCAATTCGCCGGCCAGCGCCCGCACCGTTGCATCGAGCGCGCCGGCCTCGACGACTTGGTCGACCAGGCCGATCCTGAGCGCCGTCGCGGCATCGAACATGCCGCCATGCATCATGAGCTGGCGCGCCATCCGCGGACCCACCGCCTCGATCAGCACCGGGATGGCGATTCCGGCCAGCAGGCCGTTGCGTACCGAGGTCAGTCCGAACCGCGCCGGGGACGCGGCGATGGCGAAGTCACAGGCCAGCATCAGGCCGATGCCGCCGCCCACCGCGGCGCCGTGGACGCGGGCGATCGAGGGCTTGGGGAAATCGTAGATCGCCTGCACCGCGCCCATCATGGCGTCGGCGCCGACCCGGCGGGTGATGGCGTCGAGGTTGGGCCAGGTCAGCACCCAATTGAAGTCGCCGCCGGCCGAGAAGCTCCGGCCGGCGCCGCCCAGCACCATCACCCGGACGGCGGGGTCGGCGGCGAACAGGGCGGTCGCCTCGACGATGGCGCGCGCGTCGTCGGCATCGAAGGCGTTCATCGCTTCCGGCCGGTTGAGGGTCAGGGTCGCCACGCCGTCGTCGACGCGCGTCAATACGGTGGAGGTCATGGCCATCACATCCGGAAGACGCCGAACTTCGTCGGACCGATCGGCTGGTTCATCGACGCCGACAAGGCGAGCGCCAGCGCCATGCGCGTGTCGACCGGATCGAGGATGCCGTCGTCCCACAGCCGCGCCGTGGCGTAATAGGGATGGCCCTCGCGGTCGTACTGCTCGCGGATCGGCTGCTTGAAGGCGTCTTCCTCTTCCTTCGACCAGGCGCCGCCCCGCGCCTCGATATTGTCGCGCCGCACGGTGGCGAGCACGCTCGCCGCCTGCTCGCCGCCCATCACCGAGATGCGCGCGCTGGGCCACATCCACAGGAAGCGCGGTCCATAGGCGCGGCCGCACATGCCGTAGTTGCCCGCGCCGTAGCTGCCGCCGACGATCACGGTGAATTTCGGCACGCCGACCGTCGAGACCGCGGTCACCATCTTGGCGCCGTCGCGGGCGATGCCGCCCGCCTCGTATTTGCGGCCGACCATGAAGCCCGTGATGTTCTGCAGGAAGAGCAGCGGAATGCCGCGCTGGCCGCACAGCTCGATGAAGTGCGAGGCCTTGAGCGCCGATTCGTTGAACAGGATGCCGTTGTTGGCGACGATGCCGATCGGGTAGCCCCAGATGCGGGCGAAGCCGGTGACGATGGTCGTGCCGTAGAGGTGCTTGAACTCGTCGAGCTCGCTGCCGTCGACCAGCCGGGCGATGACCTCGCGCATGTCGTAGGGCGTGCGGCTGTCGGGCGGCACGACGCCGTAAAGCTCCTCGGCGGCGTATTTCGGCTCGCGCGGCTCGACGAGCGATGCCGACGGCGATTTCTTCCAGTTGAGGTTGGCCACGATGCGCCGCGCCATGCCGAGCGCATGGCTGTCGTTCTGGGCATAGTGATCGGCCACGCCCGAGGTCCGGGCATGGACATCGGCGCCGCCCAGCTCCTCGGCGCTCACGATCTCGCCGATGGCAGCCTTCACCAGCGGCGGACCGGCCAGGAAGATCGTGCCCTGCTTGCGCACGATGACCGTCTCGTCGCTCATCGCCGGCACATAGGCGCCGCCCGCCGTGCACGAGCCCATGACCACGGCAATCTGCGGGATGCCTTGCGCCGACATGTTGGCCTGGTTGTAGAAGATGCGGCCGAAATGGTTCTTGTCGGGAAACACTTCGGGCCATTGCGGCAGGTTGGCGCCGCCGGAATCCACGAGATAGATGCAGGGAAGCCGGTTCTCCATCGCCACTTCCTGGGCGCGGAGATGCTTCTTCACCGTCATCGGATAATAGGTGCCGCCCTTCACCGTGGCGTCGTTGCAGACGATCACGCATTCGACGCCGCTCACCCGGCCGACGCCGGTGATCACGCCCGAACCCGGCGCCTCGTTGTCGTACATGTCGAGCGCAGCCAGCGGCGACAGTTCGAGGAAGGGCGAGCCGGGATCGAGCAGCGCGCGCACCCGCTCGCGCGGCAGCAGCTTGCCGCGCGCGACGTGGCGCTTGCGCGACTCCGCGCCGCCGCCCAGCCGCACCTGCTCGGTACGGCGGCGCAGGTCGTCGACCAGGCCGCGCATGGCCTCGGCATTGCGCTTGAAGATGTCGGAGCGGGTGTCGACTTGCGAGGAGAGGATCGTCATGTCCGGGCCAAACTGCCCCGAGGATGCGACTCGTGCAAGGCCGGCAACTTCTCGAGCAACCAAATCGCCTCATCCTGAGGAGGCGCGCAGCCGTCTCGAAGGATGGGCAAAGGACGCGGTCTGTGGCCCACCCTTCGAGACGCGGCCCTTTGGGCCGCTCCTTAGGGTGAGCTCTATTTCGATACGAAAACTCTAGGGCAGTCGCGAAAGCGTGCGCCAGGAGACGCTTTGGGCGATGAAGGCGCGTTGGTTGGCCAGCGCGGCGGCAAAATCCGGGTCGTGATCAGCCTGTTCCCTGAT
>JABCYT010000002.1 GCA_013290035.1 Alphaproteobacteria bacterium | reverse complement strand
TGCGCAGTCCGGCGTCATCCGCATCGACGGCATCGACCATCGCGAGATCAAGCTCGAGTCGCTGCGTCGCAACATCGGCGTGGTGTTCCAGGACAGCACGATGTTCTACCGCTCGATCGCCGACAATCTGCGCATCGGCAAGCCCGACGCGACGCAGGCCGAGCTCGAAGAGGCGGCCAAGCTCGCCGAGGCGCACGACTTCATCATGCGCCAGCCGCAGGGCTACGAGACGCTGGTGGGCGAGCGCGGCATGACGCTGTCGGGCGGCGAGCGCCAGCGCCTGGCGATCGCCCGCGCCCTTCTGAAGAATCCGCCGATCCTGATCCTCGACGAAGCGACCAGCGCGCTCGATTCGGTGACCGAAGCGCGCATCCAGAAGGCGCTCAAGACGCTGATGCAGGGCCGCACCACCTTCGTCATTGCCCATCGGCTGTCGACCATCCGCGACGCCGACCAGGTGGTGGTGTTCGAGCATGGCCGGATCGCTGAGCAGGGTGGCTATCGGGAGCTGGTGGCTCACGGCGGCGCCTTCACCCGGCTCGTGGCCACGCAGCAGGCTGGCATAGAAACTGCGTGATACCCCTTGGCGGATGAGCGTCGCCCGCCTAAGAGTCGCCGAACGGGGATACTCACGAGGGGCAAGAAGACATGAATACACTCGCCAAATGGCTGGGCGGCGCGGCCGCTGTTGCGCTGGCATTGGGCGCGCTGCCTGCAGGGGCGCAGACACCGATCAAATTCACCCTCGACTGGGTGTTCCAGGGCCCGACCGCGCCGTTCCTGGTGGCGCTGGAGAAGGGCTACTACAAGGCCGAGGGCCTCGACGTCACGATGGATCCCGGCCAGGGCTCGGCTGGCGCGGTCCAGCGGGTCGCCACCGGCGCCTACCAGATCGGCTTCGCCGACGTGAACTCGACCATCGAGTACAATGCCAAGAACCCGGGCAAGGAAGTCCTCTGCGTCTTCATGGCCTACGATTTCGCGCCGTTCGGCGTCTATGCCCTGAAGAAGAGCGGCATCAAGGTGCCGAAGGATCTCGAGGGCAAGAAGCTGGGCGCCCCGGTGTTCGACGCCTCGTTCCGCCTGTTTCCGGCCTTCGCCAAGATGAACGGCATCACCAAGTGGGAGCACGTCAACCTCACGCCGCAGCTTCGCGAACAGAGCCTGGTGCAGGGCACCGTCGACTTCATCTCGGGCCATTATTTCTCGTCGATGCTCGACCTCAAGGCGCGCGGCGTTAAGTTCGACGACATCGTCGCCATGCGCTACGTCGACTTCGGCATGGACGTCTACGGCAACGGCATCGTCATCTCGCCGGAGATGGCCAAGGATGAGAAGGCGGTGAAGGGCTTCATCGCCGCCACCATCAAGGGCTGGAAGGACGTCATCGCCGACAACAAGCTCGGCATCGCCGCCGCCAAGAAGCGCGATCCGCTGATCGACGAAGCGCTGGAGACCGAGCGCCTGCAGATCTCGCTGCAGACCAACGTGCTGACGCCCTACGTCAAGGCGAACGGCATGGGCGACGTCGATCCGGAGCGCTTCGCGCGCTCGGTCAAGCTGGTGTCGGACGCCTTCGGCCTGCCGGCGGCGCCGTCGCCGGACAAGGTGTTCACCGACAAGTACCTGCCGCCCAAGGCCGACAGGATGGTCGCCAAGTAGGAATGCCCTTCGTCGACCTGAAAGGCGTCAGCCTTACCTATCGGCTCGGCAAGGAAACCACGCTCGCCCTGGCCGACGCCACCTTCGGCATCGACAAGGGCGAGTTCATCGCCGTCGTCGGGCCCTCGGGCTGCGGCAAGTCGACGATCATGAAGCTCGTCACCGGCCTGCTGCCGGCGTCGGGCGGCGAGGTGAGGGTCGCAGGCCAAAAGGTTACCGGGCCGATCAAGGGTGTCGGCATGGCATTCCAGAACCCGACGCTGATGCCGTGGCGCACCACCATGGACAATATCCTGCTGCCCATGGAGGTGGTCGAGCCGCACAAGCGCCGCTTCCGCCGGCATCGCGCCGAATACGAAGCGCGCGCGATGAAGCTCTTGGACACGGTTGGTTTGGCCGATTTCGCGCGGCGCTATCCCTGGCAGCTCTCGGGCGGCATGCAGCAGCGCTCCAATCTCTGCCGCGCCCTGATTCATGAGCCCGAGCTGCTGATGCTCGACGAGCCGTTCGGCGCGCTCGACGCCTTCACGCGCGAGGAGCTGTGGGGCGTCATGCAGGCGCTGTGGCTGGAAAAGCGCTTCACCGGCGTGCTGGTGACGCACGATCTGCGCGAGGCGGTCTATCTCGCCGACACGGTCCATGTCATGAGCCGCCGGCCGGGCCGCATTGTGGAGAGCCGCAAGATCGATATCCCGCGGCCGCGCTCGCTCGCCACCACCTTCGAGCCGCATTTCGTCGAAATCGTCCACGAGCTGCGCGACCGCATCTCGCAGGAGCACGCGCCATGAGGACCGCGCCGTGAACGACCTGCGCCGCGAAGCGCTGAGGCACGCCATGCCGTGGCTGGCGACCCTCGTGCTGCTGATCATCTGGGAGATCGCCTGCATCGTCTTCGACGTGCCGGAGATCATCCTGCCGAGGCCTACCAAGATCTTCACGGTGTTCGTGGCCCGTTTCGACATCCTGATGGCGTACTGCTGGGACACGTTGTGGACGACGGTGATCGGCTTCCTGCTGGCGATCACCGGCGGCCTGTTGCTGGGCCTGGCGATCGGCGCCTCGTCCTTCGTCTATTCCGGCCTTTACCCCCTGCTGATCGCCTTCAACGCCATCCCCAAGGTGGCGCTGGTGCCGATCCTGATGATCTGGGTCGGCGTCGGCTCGCTACCCGCCGTCATCACCGCCTTCGTCATCAGCTTCTTCCCCATCGTCGTCAACGTCGCCACGGGCCTCGCCACCATCGAGCCCGAGATGCGCGACGTCCTCCGCAGTCTGGGCGCCACGCGCACCGAGATCCTGACCAAGGTCGGCATCCCGCGCGCCATGCCCTACCTGTTCGCCAGCCTGAAAGTGGCGATCACGCTCGCCTTCATCGGCTCGGTGATCGCCGAGACCGTGGGCGGCAACCGCGGCATCGGCTTCCTGATGTTGTCAGCCGGCGCGCGCAACGACGCGCCCACCACCTTCGCCGGCCTGTTCGCCATCGCCATCATGGGCGTGCTGATGTACGCGGTCTGCGCCCTGGTCGAAAAACGCATGACCCGCTGGGCGTTCCGCGGCGAGCTCGTGAGCTAGACGCGCCTGTCGGGACGGCTTGACGGTGTCGCTCGTCATGTGTATATGCACGATATGACGATCGAGCAGGATCTCCTACGCAGTTGCGCCTGCCACAAGGTGCGCATGGCCGCCCGGGCGGTAACGCGCGCCTACGACGAGGCACTGCGGCCGACCGGACTGCGCGCCACCCAGCTCTCGGTGCTGGTAGCAGTCGGCACGGGCGAGGCTCAGTCGATCGCTGCCCTTGCTCAGGTGCTTGGCATGGATCGCTCGACGCTGACGCGCAATCTCGGCCCCCTGGAAAGAGAAGGTCTGGTCAAGGTCGGGCTCGAAGGATGGCGCCGCAGCCGTACTCTCGAGATCACCAAGAAAGGCCAATCGCGGCTGCGCGAGGCGCTGCCTCTGTGGAAGAAGGCGCAGGACATGCTGAAGGGCAGGCTGGGCAATCGCGACTGGTCGGCCACCCACACCAGCCTGGATAGTCTCGCTCGCGTTGCCTAGGGAGAGGTTTTGGCAGTTTGGCGTAGCGTGTGTCGTGTATATACATCACAGAAAGGAGCTAGATATGATATCCATGGTCACCATCGTCGCCTGCCTTCGGCAGGTGAGCCGAAAGGTCCTTTCCACGCTGCTGGCCGCCGCCGGCTAGGAGGAGGATCCAATCAACTGTTTATCTATTTGAGTCGTGTATCTACACGGCATCTATCAGAAGAGGACCGCATGAAGTACTTCATCGACACACACGACAAGAGCAAGGGCACCTTCCCGACGCAGGTGCTGACGGAAGAGCAGTTCTTCGAGCAGTTCGCCTCGCTCGAGGCGGCGGCCGGGAAGCTCGGCGTTTTCGGCCATGCTGCGCATGTCAATCTGAAAGACGGCAAGGCTTTCTGCTTCATGTCCGGCCCGGACGAAGAATCGATCCGCAAGGCGCATGCGGCGATCAACCTGCCGTATGACTCTATCACCGAGGTGAGACGCGTGACCGGCGCCGACATGCGCCCGGTGCCTGCCAGGGCCAAGCCGTAGCCGCGGCCGTAGCGATGCAGGCCACCGTGGAAGAGGTCGGGAATTCCGCCCCTTCCACGGTCCGGCCCGCCGGACACGTCTCAGAGCACGGCTTCGGCGACGACGCGCAGCGAGTCGACGGTCACGCCACTCAAGAGCATCGAGCCGACGGCGTGCGTCTTGCCGGCTTCCTTCCAGGCCTGCAGGCGATTTTTTATACGGTCAGGGCTGCCGACCAGCGAGACCGCGTCCACCAGGGTGTCGGGCACCGCCGCGATCGCCTCGGCGCGCTTGCCGGAAAGATAGGCGTCCTGGATCTTCACGGCGGCTTCCTCGTAGCCCAGCTGCTTGGTGAAGTCGTTGTAGAAGTTCTTGGTCCTGGCCCCCATGCCACCGATATAGAGCGCGAGCTCCGGCTTCAGCGCATCGCGGCAGGCCTGCAGGTCGGCACCCATGGCGATGCGCACGTAGGGCGCCACGTCGAAGTCCGCGAGGCTGCGTCCGGCAGGTCCGTTGGCGATGCCCGCCAGCAGGGGCTCGGTCACCATACTGGTCTTCTCCGGCGACATGAAGATCGGCAGCACGCCGTCGGCCACTTCGCCCGCCGTTCGGAGCCCGATTGGCGTGATCGATGCGGCATAGATGGGCATGTTGGGATCGCCGTGCAGGATGCTCTTCAGCGGCTTGCCGAGACCGGTCGCTCCCGGGCCCTTGTAGGGGATTTGGTATAGCTCGCCGGCATGCTGGAGTGCCGCCTCGCGCTTCAGGATCTTGCGCAGGATCTCGATATATTCGCGGGTCCGCGCCATCGGCTTGCCGAACGGCACGCCATGCCAGCCTTCGACGACCTGCGGACCGGAGGCGCCGATGCCCAGCAGGAAGCGGTTGTTCGAGAGCGCCTGCAGCGTGAGCGCCGTCATCGCCGTGCAGGCGGGCGTGCGCGCCTGCATCTGCATGATGCCGGTGCCGGCCCGGATGCGCGTCGTGCGGGCCAGGATCCAGGCCGTCGGCGTCACCGCATCGGTGCCGTAAGCCTCGCCGCTCCACACCGAATCGTAACCGAGGCGCTCGGCCTCCAGCACCTGTTCCAGCGCGAGGCTGTTGGGTGCGCCGGAATACTTCAACAGCATGCCGAGCCGCATGGTCCGCTCCTAGGAAGGTGTCTTGCGCAGCCCCGCCAGCAACGGCAGGGCCTCCGAGGCAAAGCGCTCGATCTGCCGGTCGCGTTCCTCGTAGGGGCCGACGAAGTCGAGGATGACGTGGCGTGCGCCGGCCTCATGGAAGCGAAGAATGGTCTCGACGACCCGCTGTGGTGGCCCGAGCGCGCAGTAGCGTTCGGCGGCCTTGCGGAAATCCATGGCGTAGCGCTGGCTCAACGAGATCGTCGCGGCGTCGAGTGCCTTTTCGTAGGTGTCGTCGATGCGCGTGAACAAGAGATGAGCCGTCCCGAAGGCGCGGTCGAAGGTGCGTGCGGCCGCGCTGGCCGCCGCCGCGATCTTCGCCAGGCCCTGGCGAAACATGTCGGGTGTGACGACGTAGGACATCCAGCCGTCCGTCAGGCGCCCGATGCGCCGCAGCGCGGGATCCGAGCGGCCGCCGCACCAGATCGGCGGGCCACCCGGCTGGCGGGGCGGCGGCTGCATCGGCACGCCCTCGAACTTGAAGAAGCGACCGTCATGCGTCGCCGGCTCGCCGCTCCACAGCTTGCGCAGCACCGCGAGGCTTTCGCTCAGCCGTGCGCCGCGCTCGCCGATCGGCACGCCGCAAGCCTCGTACTCTTTCGGGAACTCGCCGCCGACACCGACACCGAAGATGAACCGGCCCTCGGTGAGGTGGTCCAGCGTCGAGACCTGCTTGGCCACCGGCGTGGGATGGCGCAGCGGCAGGAGGTAGACGCCCGTGCCGAAGACCAGCCGCCGGCTGACCACCGCGGCCTGCGCGAGTTGCAGCAGGGGATCGAAGATGGCGAGCGGGAACGAGATATGATCGCCGACCCAGAGCGAATCGTAGCCGCAGCGGTCGACCAGCTCGACCAGGGTGGCCATCTCGTCGATCGTCGGCAGCCAAGCGCCTGTCGCCGGTTCGGTGCGACGATGGATGGTCTGCACGCCGATATGCAGGCGATCGTCCAGAGGCAAGTCCATGGCGCCTAGGATACCTCCGGTCGGTCGAAGAAGCTCTCGGCATCGTCGATTTCGACCAGGCGTCCCTTGCGGATTTCCACGAAGCGGTTGGCGACGGTGCGGGTGAAGTAGCGGTCGTGGCTGACGAACAGGCACGACACGTCGCTTTGTTCGAGCTGCTCCTCGAGGTCCTCCTGGCCCTCGATGTCGAGATGGTTGGTCGGCTCGTCGAGCAGGTACATGTTCGGCCGCAACAGCTTCATCTTCAGGAATACCAGCCGCGCGCGTTCGCCGTGGCTCAGCACGCCGATCGGCTCATCGATCTTGACGAAGGGGAAGCCGGCCGGCGCGAGATGACGGATGGCGTCTTTCTCGCCGATGCCCGGCGCCTCGACGACATAGTCGAGGATCGACTGGTCGAGCGGCAGGTCGCGCATGGATTGATCGAAATAAACCAGGCGGCAGGCCGGGTTGAAGCGCACCGGAGACAGGCCGTCGTAATGCTCGAGTTCCGGGTCGAAGGCGTCGGCCAGCACCGACAGGAGCGTCGACTTGCCGGCGCCGTTCGCGCCCAGGAGGGCGATGCGATCACCGGCCGCGATCGCCAGCCGGTCGATGGCCAAAAGCCTGCGCTGGCTGCCGGGCGCCGTGACATCCAGCCCGGCGATGCGCAGCGCCACCTTGGCGTCGATGTCGCCGTCGCTGAGCTCGAGCCGTCGCTCGCGCGCCACGTAGGTCTGCGTCCGGTCCTTCTCGATGCGCGCGATGCGCGTCTCGACGGCATTCTTGCGCTTGTTGAGGTCGGGATTCTTGACCGCCCAGACCTTGTAGCGCGCCGCGGCCTGCTCCAGCCGTCGGATCTCCTTGTCCTCCAGTCGCGCCCGCACCGCGGCAGCGGCGTCGCGGCGCAGCAGCTCCTCGCGCGCCTGGCTGAAGCGGGTCTTGAAGGCATGCATGCCGTCGCTGCGCAGGAACAGGGTGCGCTCGGTCGCGCGGTCGAGAAACTCCCGGTCGTGGCTCACGATCAGCGTCGGCACCGTGAATTCGACCGTGAGCCAGCGCTCCAACGTGTTGATGTTGGCGAGGTCGAGATGGTTGGTCGGCTCGTCGAGGATCAGGATGTCGGGCTCTTCCAGCCGGGCCGCCGCCGCGATCAGCAGCAGCCGCTGCCAGCCACCCGACAGCGTGCCGAAAGACTTGTCCAGGATCTCCTGTTCGACGCCGATCTCGTCCAGCAGCACGTCGATGCGCCAGTCGTCGTCGCCCAGCCCGACCCTGACCAGGGCGTCGTGCAGGACGTCGCGCACCGGCCGATCGGCCAGCAGGGGCGGCACGTCCTGCGGGACGCTGCCGACCCGGAGTCCCCGCGAGCGGATCACCTGGCCGCCGTTCAGCTCGAGCTCACCGGTGAGGCACTTCAGCAAGGTCGACTTGCCGGCGCCGTTCTCGCCGACCAGCGCCGTCCGCGCACCGTCGAGCAGGAACGACACGCCGCCGAAGACGCGGGCTGAGCCGTAGAAGAAGCTGGCCCGCTCCATCCCGAGCACGGCCTGACGTGACGCCATTGTCGATCCTCAAAATTCAGGGGACCAGTACGCCATCCCTGGCGACAATGCGACCGGCTTTGATCACCAATTTGCGCTTGGGCCGCGCCGCGACCGCCTCGGCGAGCGAGCCCGCTTCGACGATCACGAAATCGGCCGGGCCGCCCGGCTCGATGCCATAGGGCACGATGCCCAGCACGCGCGCGGCGGCCGCGGTCACCATGTCGAAGGCCAGTGCCAGCTCCTCGTCGTGGCGGAAATTGGCGCGGTAGCCGATCATCATGGCCCGTTCCAGCATGTCGCCGTTGCCGAACGGCGACCAGGCATCGCGGATATTGTCGGAGCCGCCGAACACTTCCACGCCATGGTCGCGCAAAAGCTTCAGCGGCGGGATCACCGCACCGCCCGGGCCGTGGCTCATGATGGCGACGCCGGCCTCGGCCAGAAGGTCGGCGGTGCGTTCGGCCAGGTCGGTTGGCACGGAGCCCAGCGCGAAGGCGTGGCTCACCGCGACCCGGCCATTCAGGCCGGCCACCTCGGTGCGATGCGCGATCGCCGCCAACTGGTGAATGCCGCTTTCGCCGCTGTCGTGCAGATGGATATCGATACCCACGCCGCGGCGCTCGGCGATGGAAAAGATCGCATCGAGATGGCCGTCGAGATCGCCGTCGATGCCGACGGGATCGAGCCCACCCACGAGGTCGGCGCCTTCGGCGATGGCGGCGTCCAGCAGCGCGGCCGTGCCGGGCGAGCGCAGAATGCCGCTTTGCGGGAAGGCCACCATCTGGATCGTGACAAGGTCGCGAAAGCGCTCGCGCACCTTCAGGATCTCGTGGAGATTTTTGAGCCCGAGCTGATTGTCGATGTCGACGTGGCTGCGCATATGCAGCGTGCCGCTGGCCACCACCTGGCGCACCAGATTGGCGCCGGTTTCGGCTTCCGGGACCGTGCGTGTCGCGCGCACCTTGCGTTCGGCCTCGATGCGGTCGGCGACGCGGTTGCCCGCCGCCTGGTTGGGCACCCAGGGCAGGCCGAGCAGGGTCTTGTCGAGATGGATATGGCCATCGATCAGCGGTGGCAGGACCAGCGCGCCGCCGAGGTCGAGCGTCCCGGCGTGCCTTGTGGGATCGCCGGAGGGTGGCAGGAGGGCGGCGATCTGCCCTCCCTGGACGTCGATGTGGTGGCGCCTGCCGTCGGGCAGCGTGGCGTTGGCGAAAAGCACGCCCTTACTTGTCGGCGACCGCGCCCGCTTCCTTGCGGGTCTGGGCAACCGCGGCGCGCGCTGCCATGGCCATCAGGCCTGAGTCGTTGGCGATGGTGACGAAGCGGAAGCCCTTGCCGATCATCTTGGCGGCGTAGCCCGCCGTGCCGTTGTGGATGCCGGCGAACAGGTTGCGCTTCTTGATGGCGGCCAGAAGCTTGTCGTAGATCGCCAGGATCTGCGGTTCCTCGCGGTCGAGCTTCGGCACCAGGCCGAGCGACAGGCCGAGGTCGCTGGGGCCGATATAGATGCCGCTGATGCCCGGTACGTCGAGGATGGCGTCGATATTGTCGATCGCCTCCTGCGTCTCGATCATCGGGATGACCAGCACCTCGTCGTTGGCGGTCGCCTGGTAGGGCGTCGCCTCGCCATAGGCGCCGGCGCGGATCGGGCCGTTGCTGCGCTTGCCCTTGGGCGGATAGAGCGAATAGGAGACCAGCGCCTTGGCCTCGGCTTCGGTGTTGATCATGGGGCAGATCACGCCCCAGGCGCCGCCGTCCAGAACCTTGCCGATGATGCCGGGCTCATTCCACGGCACGCGCACCAGCGGCGTCACCGGATGCTTGTCCATCGCCTGAAAGCAGCTGACCATCGAATGGTAGTCCTGCACGCCATGCTGCATGTCGACCGTGACGCTGTCCCAGCCGCACTGCGCCATGGTCTCGGCCGAGAAGCCGCTGGGGATCGCGAGCCAGGCGTTGACGCAGGCCTTGCCTGCCTGCAGCCGCTTTTTCAGCATGTTTGTCGACATCGGCGTTCCCCTTTTCATCCCGGTTTGGAAGGCCGGATCATAGTCGTCCCGGCCGACACAAGGCCACGACGCTTTGCCGCTCTGCGGACGCCCGGTCCTCAGCCTTTGACCGCGCCGGCCGCCAGTCCCTCGACGATGTATTTCTGCAGCAGTGCCACCAGGATCACGGTGGGCGCCAGGGCGAGCAGGCAGATCGCCATCATCAGATTGAAGAAGACATGGACGTCGCCCACCAAGCTCGCGATCACCACCGGCAGGGTCATGAAATCCGGCCGGGCATTCAGGATCAGCGGGATCAAAAGCTCGTGCCAGGAAATGATGAAAATGATGACGCCGCACGCCGCCAGGGCCGGCGTCGCGAGCGGCAGGACGATCTTGATGAAGGCGCCCAGGCGTGTGCAGCCGTCGATGCGGGCGGCTTCTTCGAGATCGGCCGGAATGGTGTCGAAATAGGGCGCCAGGATCAGGATGGCGTAGGGCAGCAGGAAGCCCGTCTCGGCGATGATGACGCCGCTCAGCGAATTGAGCTGACCGAACGATCGCATGACAACGTAGAGCGGGATCATCAGCACGATCACCGGCACGAAACGCGCGACGATGTTGGCCTGCAGAAGGAACAGGGTCCATCGGAAGCGCTGGCGGGCAATCGTGTAGGCCGACAGCGAGCCGAACAGCAGGGTCAGGAAGGTGACGGAGATTGATACGATCGCCGAGTTGGCGAAGGCGGCATAGAAGCTCTTGATGTTGTCGGGCAGGTAGGTGATCTGCTCGAAGATGCGGCCCTTGTGTTCGCCCTTGCTGAGGATGACGGTGAAATTATCGAGGGTGGGCTCCGGCGGCAGCAGCCGGCGCGTGTCGGCCTGCAGCGACTTCTCCGACTGAATGCTGCCAATGACGACCGCCGCCACCGGCAACAGGATGAAGAAGATCACCACGAGATTGGCGATGTGAAGCAGCAGCCTGCCGCCGGGCGATCTGGTTCGCATCACAGCGTCACCCGCCTGTAGACAAAGCGCATGTAGACCAGCGCGATCGCGCCGATCATCAGCGCCAGGATGTAGGCCGATGCCGAGCCCATGCCGAAATTGTTGGGTGGCGCAAAAGTGATCTTGTAGCTGTACCAGGCCGCGACCCAGGTGGCATCGCCCGGTCCGCCCTGGGTGATGGCGAGGATCTCCTCGAACACGGCAAAGGCGAACGCCGTGCGCAGAATCAGGATGATGGCGATGATCTGGCGCAGCATCGGCAGGGTGATGTGCCAGAAACGGTGCCAGGCGTTGGCGCCGTCAATGGAAGCCTGCTCGTAGAGCTCGCGCGGGATGCCCTGCAGCGCCGCGTGCACCAGGATGATGGCGAAGGGCAGCGTGCGCCAGACATAGGGGACGGCCACGGCATAGAGTGCCGTGTTGGGATTGCCGGCCCAGTTGACCGGATCGCTGATCAGCCCTGCAGTGAACAGGATCCTGTTCAGAAAGCCGAACTGGAAGCTGTAGAGGAAGGACCAGATCAGGCCGTTGGCGATCGGCGGAATGGCGTAGGGCAGCAGGATCAGGAAGCGCGTGAGCCGCGACGTCCAGACGCTGGTCTGGTTGATGAGCAGCGCAATCAGCACCGCCAGCACGATCTCGCTGCTGACGGTGATGGCCGTGAAGATCAGCGTGTTCTTGATCGCGACCCAGAACAGAGGATCTTCGAGCACCCGGCCGTAATTCTCCCAGCCGCTGAAAGGGAACTCGCCGCGCCGTAACTGGGCGAGGCCCACTCGATGCATCGAGAGATAGGCCGCATAAGCCACCGGGTAGGCGAGCACCAGACCGAGGCAGAGCAGAGTCGGCACGTTCATGAAGAAGGCGAAGTGCGATGCGCGCATCTCGCGCCGGAACCAGGGTATGCGGATCCGGCGCGCGACGGCGATCTCCTGGAGCTGGGCGGTCAGGGTGTCAGACCTTGCGCTTGGCGTCGGCGATGCCCTTGATCAGGTTGTCGCAGCACTGGTCGGCCGTGATCTGCCCGGTCAGGCATTTCTGGACTTCGATGTTGAGCTGATCGGTCCACGGGAAATGCCACGGCTGATAAACCGACGAACAGGCCTCGCCGATATAGGCAGCCTGGTCCCAGATCTTGAGCAGGGTCGGCACGTCGCCCCACGGCGCCCAGCCGAGCTTGATCGCGTCGCTGTTCATCACCGAAGTGTAGCCAGAGCCCAGCATGGCGTCCTTGGCCAGGCTGACGGCCTGCGTGTAGTTGCCGTCCTTGGTCTTGCCGCCGAGATACTGCAAGAGCTTCCACGCCCATTCCTTGTCGCGGTTGGCCGACGACAAGAAATAGACGTGGGTGACGCCGATCGTCTTGCCGTCGCCCGGCGAGCCCAGCGCCTTGACCTTGCCGGCGATCGGCGACTGTGCCGGATCGTTGCAGATGTTGAGGCCGTAATGATGGTTCGGCCCGCGATAGAGGTTCTTGCCGGCGCCGAACGCCTTGGCCCCGCTGGTAAACTGCACTTTCAGCGATTCGGGGTCGGCGATGTCGAGGCCCTTCTCGAAGGTATTGGCCCACCATTTCAGCGTCTCGCGGGCGACCGAGCCGTCGCCCAGCATGTGGTTGCCCTGCTTGTCGAAGAAGGTGCCGCCGCGGTTGAACGTCATCTGGTACCAGGTGCCCGGCAGCTGCTCGAGGCCGACGCCAGCGATCCAAAGGATGGGATAGCGCGACACGCCGTCCTTCTTGGCTTTTACGCAATGTTCGATGAATTCGTCGTAGCTGGCGAACGGCTTGTCGATCTTGAGCTTCTCCAGCATGTCCGAGTAGTAGTTCCAGATCCACACCGCGGAAAAGTACGGCAGGCCCATGGTCTTGCCGCCGATCGTCGCCACCTGTTTGGTGAAGGGCGTGAAGTCCTTGATGTAGTCGGCGGCGCCCGGCAGGTCGTCGAGTGGTTCGGCCAGGCCCTGGTTGACGAAATTGGGGAAGGAGAAGGGCGAGGACTGCGAGACGTCGATCTTCTCGCCGGCCGCGAACATGGTCGCGAGCTTGGTCGGGTGATCGTTGAAGGAGGAGATCGTCGAATCGACCTTGACGCCCCAGTCGGTCTCGAACTGCTTGGCGATGCGCGTGTAGATGTCGCCGTACGTCCAGACGACGAAGTTGAGCCGATCGACCTTGCTCTTGGGCGCCACGCTCCAAGGCCCGGCTGGCTGACCGAAGGCAGCTCCCGACAGTCCGGCCACGCCGAGACCGGCGGCCCCGCCGAGAACGCGCCGCCGGCTCAATTCCCATTTGCCGATGAAATCGTCGCTCATGTCATGCCCTCGCTTGCCCCGGTGATGACCGAGCCTATCACCAGCCCCCTGTCGAACGTAGCGAGGATCGAGCAAAAAGCAGGCCATGGATTACGTGCCCGGATGCGGGTAGAGGCGATGGCATGAAACTCTTGTCCTTGCGCTCCGGCCGGCTCGGCCTGGATCTCGCCCCCCAGGCCGGCGGATCGATCGCCCGCTTGACGGCTGACTCGTCCATCGACCTCCTGCGGCTAACGACAGCGGAGGCCGTTGGTTCGGGGCGGGGCAACGAGTCGTCCTGCTATCCGCTGGTGCCGTTCTCCGGCCGCATCGCGAACGGCCGGTTCGTCTTCGACGGCACCGAGATCGTGCTGAAGCCCAACTGGCCAGGCGTGCGGCATCCCATGCACGGTGACGGCTGGGCAAAGCCGTGGACCGTCGCGCGCAGCGACGGCCACTCCGCCGACATCGTCTACGAGCACGACCCTCGGGACGGCTGGCCGTTTCGCTATCGCGCCCGCCAGACCTATCGCCTCGACGGCGACACGCTCTCGATCGGCATCAGCATCGAGAACCTGGAGAACCGGCCCGTGCCGGCCGGCCTCGGGCTGCATCCGTTCTTCGTGCGTGACGCCGACACCGAACTTTCCTGCCGCACCCGGCAAGTCTGGCTGACCGACGCCGAAGTGCTGCCGATCGAGCGCATCGCGGTGCCGCCGAAATGGGATTTCGCCAAGTCGCGCAAGGTCGACGAGGTCACAGTCGACAGCGGCTTCGAGGGCTGGGACGGCCATGCCACGATCGTTCGGCCCAAGGTCGGGCTTCGTCTGGACATGGAAGCGACGGCGCCTTTCCGCGACGTCATCATCTACATACCGCCGGGCCGTCCCTATTTCTGCGTCGAACCGGTGAGTCATATTCCGGGCGAGATCGGTTCGACCCGTCTCGAGGCCGGCGCCACGCTGGCCGGCGACGCCGTGTTCCGTCTCTCCAACCTCTAGGGGCTCCCATGTCATCCTTCGCCTCCTATCCCAGCCTCAAGGATCGCGCCGTGTTCGTCTCGGGCGGCGGCTCGGGTATCGGCGCCTCGATCGTCGAGCACTTCGCCGCGCAGGGCGCCAAGGTGGGTTTCGTCGATATCGACGAGGCGGCATCCAAGGCGCTCGGCGTCAAGATCGCGGCGGCCGGTCATCCGGCGCCGATGTTCGCCAAGTGTGACGTGCGCGACATTGCGGCCTATCAAGCCGCGATCGTCGGCATGGCAGCTCGCCTGGGGCCGTTCACCGCGCTGATCAACAATGCCGCGCGCGACGATCGCCATTCGCTCGAGGAGGTGACGCCGGCCTACTGGGACGAGCGTATCGCGGTGAACCTGCGGCACCAGTTCTTCGCCATCCAGACGATCGCGCCCGGCATGAAGAAGGCGGGCGGGGGCTCGATCGTCAATTTCAGCTCGGTCAGCTACCACACCATGACGGCCAATCTCGCCGTCTACCAGGCCGCGAAGGCCGCGGTGATCGGCATGACGCGCGGCCTGGCACGCGATCTCGGCCCCGACCACATTCGGTTGAACTCGATCACGCCGGGCTGGATCATGACCCGGCGCCAGATCGATCTTTGGCTGACGCCGGAGGCCGAGGCGGGGCTGATGCAGGCGCAATGCCTCAAGGAGAAGCTCTATCCGCCGGATATCGCGCGCATGGCGCTGTGGCTCGCCGCCGACGACAGCCGGCTGGTGACGGCGCAGAACTTCGTGGTCGACGGGGGCCGCATGTGAGCCTGCCGGCGCGGGCTGGCCGCGCGGCTTTGGCCCTCTTCAGGCACATGCTGCCGCCGACCCTGTATTTTTTCATCGCCTTCAATCTGATCGTTTTCACGACCAATCTGCTCGTCCACGACTACTGGTTCCGTCTGTCGGGTTTCCTTGTCGTGACCACGACGGCTCTGGTCGTGGGCAAGTCCGTGCTGGTTGCCAACAGGATCAGGCTGATCGACCGCTTTCGCGGCGCGCCGCTGATCCAGCCCATTCTCTACAAGACGATTTTTTATACCTTGATCGTGCTGGTCGCGCGCATCCTGGAGCGCTTCATCCATTTCGCGATCGACCACAGGGGCTTCACGCTGGCCTTCGGCGCGGCTGTCGATGAGTTCTCGTGGCGGCGCTTTGCCGCCATCCAGATCTGGCTCTTCACCTGCTTCCTGATTTACGTCACCGCCACCGAGCTTAGTGCGCTGCTGGGCGAGGGTCAGCTGTTCCGCCTGTTCTTCCGTCATCGATCCAGCGAGCATCGTCTGACGCGTCGCCAGCACGTGCGCGCCCTGATGGAACTGAGCCGGCTTGCCGAAACGACCCCGCGCGACAAGTTGCTCGATCCGGCGACGCCGCAGGGCAATCGGCTGGTCACCATCGTCGACGCCCTGCGCCGGCGGCCGCGCTGAACAAACCGTGACCGTCGATCGCAGCTGGTGCTGGATTGCCTGGCTGATCATGGGCATCGGCATGCTGATCCTTTTGGGCGGACTGGCGCTGGGCTGGAGTAGTCTGCGCCACGTGCTCTACGGACAGCGCGCCCAGGGTGAGGTTGTCGAGATCCGCCGCGAGGGCGACATGTATGCGCCCGTTGTGCGCTTTAGGTTGCCGGATGGCCGGAGCCAGGAGGTCAAGGATCTGGCAAGCGGTGCCCCCGACTTCGCGCTGGGCGACAGGGTCGCGATCCTCTACATGCAGCAGAATCCTGAGGATTTCCGCATCGGCACGTTCGACCGACTGTGGTTCTCCGCGCTTTTCGTGGCGTTGTTCGGCGCCTTCTGGCTGCTGTTCGGCGCCATGACATGGGCGCTCTCGCGCGGCGTCGACTTGTTCGTGATCGGCGAGCGGGCTTTCGGCACGATCGCCGTGGCGTCGGCGTTGATCGGCGTCTTCACCGTCTGGAACGCCGTCACCCTCTATACCGGTGGCCTGCGGACTCAAGGAACCGTCGTCGAGATCCGTCAAACGCGACGGACCGAGCAGGAGGACGTGACCCGGGCCGACGGGAGCGAGTGGCGGCACGATGTCGAGCGCGTTTACTACACGCCCGTCGTGCGCTTCGCCACGTTGGAGGGTCGCGAGATCGAGTTCCATGGCAGTGGCGGCAGCAGCACGGCGTACGCCCGGGGCGAGCGCGTGATGGTGATCTACGATCCAGCCAACCCCATCGACGCCCGCATCGCGTCGTTCCTTGAACTCTGGCTGCCGTCCGCCGTTCCCTTCGCGGTAACGTTGCTGTTCGGCGGATCGGTGCTGCTGTCACACTGGGCGCGGCGGCATTGGCGGATGCCTCGGCGAACCCCGTAGACCGGCAAATGTGCCTGCAAGGCGCAAAATCGCGGCTGGTACAGTCCGTGCATTACTTTTCCTGATATCATTGCACGGAAGAAGAATGTGATTTCAACGCGCGCAGCGGCGACAATACATTCTCTTTGCCTGCGATGACGGCTCTGTAACGTTCGACGCCTGCTTGTCGAAGCCCTATCTCACGAGGTCTCCATGTCCGCAGCCAACCGTCGTTTCAGTATTGGCGCCGCTGCCGCTTTTCTTTTGGCGGCGATTGTTCCCGCCGGCGCCCAGACTGGGGCAGCGAAGGGAGATCCGATCTATCTGGGCGTCAGCGGCCCATTGACTGGTCCGAACGCGCAGTATGGCGCTCAGTGGAAGCAGGGCTTCGATCTTGCCCTTGACGAGATCAACGGCGCCAGCGGCATCAAGGGAAGGCCGCTTGCCTACATTTTCGAGGATACGCAAAGCGATCCCCGCCAGTCCGTCGCGGTGGCCCAGAAGTTTGTTGCCGACCCACGCATCGTGGCCGAACTCGGCGACTTCTCGAGTCCGGCCTCGATGGCGGCATCGCCGATCTACCAGAAGGCCAAGCTCGTCCAGTTCGGCTTCACCAATTCGCACCCCGACTTCACCAAGGGCGGCGACTACATGTGGAGCAACTCGGTCAGCCAATCCGACGAGCAGCCGCTCAGCGCCGCCTATGCCATCAAGCGGCTGGGTCTGAAGCGCATCGCCGTTCTTCACCTCAACACCGACTGGGGCCGCACCAGCAAGGACATCTTCGTCAAGGCCGCCAAGGACATGGGCGCCGAGATCGTCGACATCGAGGGCTACATGGCCGACGAGAAGGACTTCCGCTCGACTCTCGTGCGGGTGCGCGACGCCAAGCCGGACGGTCTGATGCTGATCTCCTACTACTCCGACGCCGCGCTGATCGCCCGCCAGGTGAAGCAGTCAGGCCTCAATCTGCCGATGGTCGCGGCGAGTTCGGTCTATTCGCCCAAGTTCGTCGAGCTGGGCGGCGATGCCGTCGAGGGCGTCTACACGGCGTCGCGCTATTTTCCCGAGGATCCGCGCCCGCAGGTGCGCAACTTCGTCACCAAGTTCAAGGCCAAGTACGACAAGGAGCCCGACGCCTTCAACGCATACGCCTACGATACGATGATCCTGTTGGCGCAGGTGATGCGCGAATCCGGCATCGATCGCAAGGCGATCCACGACGGTCTGGCCAAGGTGAAGGACGTCCCGAGCGTGATCTTTGGCAAGGCGACGTTCGATCCGAATACACGGCGGGTCTCTGGCGCCATGAACGTCGAGCTCGTCGTCAAGGACGGCCACTTCACCGTCTGGGAAGGTGGCACGGCGACGCGATGAACCCGTCCCGGAGCGCCTCTTCCCGGAGCAGCTAGTGGCCTCCTGGTTCGACTACACCGTCAACGGCATCATTATCGGCAACATCTATGCGTTGCTGGCAGTGGGTCTTGCCTTGATCTTCGGGGTGAGCCGGCTGATCAACTTCGCCCACGGCTCGGTCTATGTGGTAGGCGCCTATGCCGGCTTCCTGGCGGTGACCCATCTCGGCACGCCGTTGCCGCTCACTATCGTCATTGTCGTGGCGGTCGGCGCCCTGTTGGGGCTCGGCATCGAGCGGTTCGGGCTTCGTCCGCTGCAAGGTCAGCCCCATATCGCGCCGCTGCTGGCAACCATCGGGCTGAGTTTCGTGCTCGATCAGCTCATCCAGCTCGCTTTCTCGCCTGATCCACGGGCCTTGCCCAGCGAGTTGCTGGATCGCCGGTTTCAGCTCGGCTCGGGCACGATCGGCGCGCTCGATCTGGTGATCGCCTTCGTCGGCCTCAGCAGCGCGGGGCTGCTGTTCTATTTCTTGCGTTTCACGCGGTTGGGCTGGGCGGTCCGCGCCACGGCCCAGGATCGCGACGCGGCGCAGCAGATGGGCGTCGACGTCAACGCCGTGAATCGCACGGTTTTCGCCATCGCCTCGGGATTGGGTGCGGTGAGCGGCCTGCTGGTCGGCATGTATTACAACTACATCGATCCGGCGATGAGCTTCCAGGCGACGCTGAAGGGCGTCGTGGCGCAGGTGGTTGGCGGGGT
>JABCYT010000001.1 GCA_013290035.1 Alphaproteobacteria bacterium | reverse complement strand
GTTTCGGCATGACGCCAGTCGCTCTGGCCCAGCCGCTGGTCGACCAGGCGGCGCAGATAGTCGCGTTGATCGCGGCCCTCGGGCCACTCGACCGGCGGCGCATTGGCGGTGCCGTTGCGCGAATTGTCACTCGCCTTGGCATTGTCGTTGGCGCGCAGGTTGTCGTCGCTGCGCCGGTTCTGCGTCGGCGCGCTCTCGACCGTGACCCCGTCGAGGCCGCGCAAGTACTGGTAGGAAACCAGATCGATCGTCAGCCCCTTCTTGGCGCCTTCGCAGGACAGCCGGTTGCGCAGCGCCTCGGCAAAGGTGCGGGCGTAGATCGAATCCCATTCGCCGATCAGGGCGACGCGCCGGCTGGCGCCGGCGGCGCGCGGGTCGAGGCCGCGCGCGAACAGCTCGGTCACCAGCCGGTCGATCAGCAGGTCGTCGGTGCCGATGGTGCGGACGAAGAACTTCGGCCGCACGCCCTCCACCTCCTGCCCGGTCCCGGCCGCGTAGTTGAGGGCTTTCTGGACGTCGTCGAGTTGCTGCTTGAACGCCTGTTCGACGGGCTGGCCGCTGCGCGAACAGAGCTGCCTGTCGTTGGCGGCCTGCTGGCCGTCGGACGAATGCGCCGCCGTCAGCAACTGATCGTCGGGCGCGGTCGAGTTGGGGCTGATCAGGCGGATTTTGGCCAGCGCCTGCCAACTCTCCCGGAACGCCTTGGTCGTGTCGTCACCTTGGGCCGCCTTGGCCTTGTCCCCTTCAAGCCGGCCGGCTTCCTTGAGCAAATCCGGGAGATCGACGCTCAGCGCATCGACCAGCCCTCCGCTGTCGGCCGGCCCCAGGATGCGGAGCTTCACGCCCTCGCCGGAAAGGCCCAGGTCCTTGAACAGGATCGCGATCCGGCTGAGCCAGTGCCGGCCGAACAGGCTGTCGTCGATCCACAGGACGACCACGCGCCGCTGCGTCGTGCCGACGTCGCCTGGCCCGTTGGGGCCCGCGCTGAATGTCTCGTAGACCATGTCCATCACGGTCTGGGGCGGCGGCGGGGTGGCATCGATGACCGATGCCGGCGCGTTGTCGGCCGACGCCACGAGGTTGGCCGTCTTCTGGTCTTTGGCTTTCTTCTGGTCCTGGTCGCGGTCGCTCCGGCAGCCGCTGAACGAGTCGCAGCGCGGCAGGCGCAGCAGGTTCATGCGCTCGCTGTTGTCGGGAACGTAGCCCGCGACGTTCAGGCCGGCGAGCACGGCATAGCGGTTCCGCCGCCGCACTTCTGCGCTGCCGACGAAGGTGCCGCCGGGCAGGATCGCGGCGATGACGGTCAGGCCGTCGTGAGAGATCTTCGCCCCGAACGTGGCGGGGGTTTCCGGCTGCCCGTCCTGACAGCGCGCCTCGGCGGCGGACGTGCCGGCGGCTGCCGCGGGCGTCGTGCTGGCACAAACATCCTTCAGCTTGGCGAGGTGGCGGCGCAGGGCTTCCAGCGGATCTTCCCAGAGCCGCGCCTCGACCGCCGGCTGGGACGACCGGACCTGCCGGCCGGCATCGTCCTCGGCCTGGCGCAGCAGATCGAAGCCGCGCGGCGCCAGGAAGGCGGTCGACAGGAACAGCGCCACGACTGCCAACCCGGCAACGGGAAAGGACGTTCCGCTATCGCCCGCCATTGGAGCCCTCCAACGATGGCAATACTGATGAGATTCAAGCCCGGCCAACCGAGAAGCTCTTGCGGCTTCTCCAAGTCGTACAACCGCTCCTGGAACCTACTACTACGTGCACGGCGGATGGGCGAGGGGGTATCTCATTCAACTCCCTGTTGTCGGCCATAGATGTGGCGAAAACCACAAACCCGGCCGCCCGCGGGCCGGGCAGGCAGAGGCTGCCGCGCAGGCTCGAAACGCCCTACTTTTGGTCGGTCCTGAAGACGGCGAGGTCGGCGCGGGTATCGGCGATGGAGAACCAGCGGTGCTGGTCGGCGCGGAACTGGCGCCAGTTGGTCAGGATCTTCTTGAACTGCTCGCTCTGCGCCGCCTCCTCGTCGAGCACCGTCTCGAGCGCGCTGCGCAGCGCCTTGATCACCTCTTCCGGCAGGACGGAGAGCTGCGTGCCGGCGGCCACCAGGCGGGCGATCGCCGTGGCGTTCTTGGCGTCATAGGACGCCAGCATCTCGGTCATCGCATAGTTGCAGGCGTATCGCAGGATCGCCTGGTAGCGCGGCGGCAGCGCCGCCCAGGCGGCCTTGTTGACCATCAGCTGGTTGACCGCCTCGAGCTCCATGACGCCCGGCGTGTAATAGTATTTCGCCACCTTGTTGAAGCCGAGCTTCTCGTCGTCATAGGGGCCGACCCATTCGCAGGCGTCGATCGTGCCGCGCTCCAGCGCCGGATAGATGTCGCCGCCGGCGATCTGCTGCGGCACCGCGCCCAACTTGGCCATGACCTTGCCGCCGAAGCCCGCCGTGCGCATCTTCAGGCCGACGAAATCGGCCGGCGTCTTGAGCTCCTTGCGGAACCAGCCGAACATCTGGCCGCCGGTCTGGCCGGCCGGCAGGGCGACGACGCCGAAACCGTCATAGACTTCGTCCATCAGCTTGCGGCCGTCGCCGAACATCATCCAGGCATTCTGCATGCGCGGCGTCAGCCCGAAGGGCAGCGAGCCGTCGAAGATGAAGGACGGGTTCTTGCCGATGTAGTAGCCGGTGTAGGTATGGCCGCATTCGACGGTGGCGTTGGCCACGGCGTCGAGCACCTGCAGGCCGGGGACGATCTCGCCGGCGCCGAACGGCTGCACCACGAACTTGCCGTCGGTCATCTCGCCCACGGCGCGCGCGATGGTGGTCGAAGCGCCCCACAGCGTGTCCAGGCTCTTGGGGAAGCTCGAGGTCAGCCGCCACTTCACGGTCTCGCTGGTCTGCTGGCCGAAGGCCGGCGCTGACGCGGCCAACGCCGCCAGCGAGGCTGCGGCCGGAGCGAATTGTCGGCGGGTCACGGACATCGGGCGTTCCTCCTGATTATTGCGGTGTTCACTCATCCTAGAATGCCGATTCTGGTATCGCCACCGGCCTTTCCTACAAGGACGTACGCCTCTGCGTCGACGAAGCGGAGTCCGACTTCACCTTCATCGCCAAGCTGCTGGAGGAATGGGCCGGGGTCGAAATCCGCGGCTGAAGCCGCTCAGGCCTCGGCGCCGGCGAACAGGCTCTTCTTGAGGATGGCGTGGACGCCCCAGTTGCCGTCGACCACCTGCGTCACGCCGAAATCGACGGCGATCGACATCAGGGAAATCGCCTCGTCCTCGGTCAGTCCCTTGGTCGTCATCAGGAACGCGCGCATCTTGCGGAACGCGTCCTTGAGCGCGAGGTCGACCGACGACTTCTCGAAGATCGTCTGCTGCGCGGTCGGCCCGAGTTCCTGCAGGTAGTTCGGGAAGCTGAAGCCGTGCAGCACCCATTCGTCCTGGGTCTCGAGCAGCGGGTAGTCGAGTTCCGCCAGCGAGGTCCCGCCGAGCGAGGCCTTCTTGTGAAGGATGAGCTGGAACGTGCCGGTCAGCGAACATTCGATCGCGGTGCCGCAGAGTTCGGAGTCGCCCTGCGAGGCGTGCGAATCGCCGATCGAGAACAAGCCGCCCTCGACCGCGATCGGGTAGAACATGGTGGCGCCCTTGCCGATACGCCAGTTGTCCATGTTGCCGCCGAAATAGGCGGGCGGGATGGAATCGACGTAATCGGCCTCCTTCGGCGCCACCCCCATCACGCCGAAATGCGGCCGGATCGGAATGCGCACGTTCTTCAGGATGCCGTGGTTCTCCTTGATCGTGCTGTGGTCGACCGGAACGCCGGGATAGTCGATCGTCTTGTGGACCACGCCGAACGGGTCGGTTTGCGGGGTCCATTGGAAATTGTAGAGCGCCTTGGCCCAGTTGCGCTGTCCGGTGGCGTCGATCTCGTAGATCGTGACCACCTCGCGTGGCTTGGGCTCGGTGAGCAGCTCCTTGTAGTGGAAACCCCACCACGCCGCCGCGTTGCTGCCGAAGGCCTTGCCGGAATAGTCGGGATTGGCGGACGGCCTGGGTTTCACATCCATGATGCGCACTTCGAGTATGTCGCCGGGTTCGGCGTTCCTGATGAACACCGGACCGGTGCAGATGTGGACGCCGAAGCCCTCGCCCGATCCGCGTCCCAGCAGCTTGCCGTCGACCGGGCCGGCGCCGCGCCGGTCGACGCCCTTCCTGTCCTTGGTCCAGAGGAAGACGCTCTCCGCGCCCGGGTCGCCCTTGACCATGCGCTCGGCGTCGTCGTTGGCGTGATGGGTCAGGGCCTCGATGGTGATGTAGTCGCCGCTGTCGACCTCGACGACCGGTTTCAACAGCTTGCTGAAGTAACCCCAATGAACCGTGTCGGCCGTCGCCGGGACATAATGATGGTTGGGCCGGCCCTGCTGTCCGGCGACCGTCTGCGCGACCGCGGGCGAGATCAAAGTTCCGCCGGCGCCGAGTGCCGCCGCGCCACCACTCGCCACGAAGGCGCTCTTCATGAAGCTGCGCCGCTCGCTGTCGAGTTCGTCGAGCAGCTTCTTGCGATGGCGTTCGAAATCAGGGCAATTCCGGTCGTCGCCGTTGCACATCGGGCGATCTCCCCTGGCGTTGAGTGTCCTCGCTGAAGGCGAGCAACCCGCATGCCAATGGGGACTGCAACATGCGGTTTCCGACCAGCCGGGAAGGGCCCCTTCCCTCCCCGCCTCTTGGGCGGAGAGGGACTGCGACGGAATTTCAGTCAGCCGCCTTGACCTCCAGGTCGGCGGTGAGGTGCTTGCCCTTGGTCTCGGGTCCCAGCGCCACCGCGATGATGACCAGCACCAGGAACACCGTCGTGCTCACCATCATGGGCAGCGCGAAGCCCATCTTCATCTCGACGGCGAAGTAGCTCAGCACCGGCGCCACCAGGCCGCCCCAGATCGCGCCCTGGTGATAGACGAAGCCCGAGGCCGTCGCCCGCACCTCGGTCGGGAAGCGCTCGCAGAGGTAGCTCGGGTTCTGGCCGTAGATCGAGCCGCCGAAGACGCCCTGCAGGATGAAGCCCAGGATGATCATCGTCGGATCCTGGGTCCACAGGTAGAGCGGCGTCACGAAGATGGCGAGGATGCAAGGCACGATGATCGCAGGCCGGCGGCCCCACTTGTCGGCCACGCCGCCCCACATGGCGCTGCCGGCAAAGACCACGATGTTGGCCCAGAACAGCGGCGTCGCCACCATGAGCGGCGTCCACGACAGCTCCTTCTGCAGATAGGTCGAGAACAGCGCCCAGATCGAGTAGTAGACGCAGAATGCCGCCGCCATCCAGGCGCAGGCGGTGAGCGTGTTGAAGAGGTACTGGCGCCTGAAGATCACGAACAGCGGCAGCTTCACTTCGGTCTTCTTCTCGATCTGCTGCCGCTTGTTCTCGGCCCACACTTCGGGCTCCTTGACGTAGAAACGGATCCACACCACGGCGAGCGCCGGCAGGATGCCGATCCATAGCAGGCCGCGCCAGCCGATGTGCTCGAAGAGGAAGCCGTAGGCCAACGCCGAAAGGGCGAAGCCCAGTCCCCACGAGCCCTGCAGGATGCCGCTCATGAAGCCGCGCGAGCGGGTCGGCCAGGATTCCATGGCAAGCGCCGCGCCGGCCGGCCACTCCGCGCCCATGCCGATGCCGAGCAGCGTGCGGAAGATCAGCAGGAAGGTGAAGGTGGGCGAAAATCCCGCGATGAAGTTGCAGATCGAGTACCACAGGATAGAGATCATCAGCGGCGTCTTGCGGCCCATCCGATCGCCCAGCCAGCCGGCGGCGGTGGCGCCGACCAGGCGCATCCACAGCGTCAGCGTGAAGACGATGGCGACGGCGGTGATGGGAACGCCGAACTCCTGGGAGATCGGCACCATGATCAGCAGGAAGATGGTGAAGTCGAACGCGTCGAGCGTCCAACCGAGCCAGGCGGCGATGTAGGCTTGCCATTGGTCCTTGGTGGGTTCCTTCCACCAGGGCAGACCAGATTGGGACGCTGGAATATTGGACACGGACATCTGCTAAACCCCCCGTTTATTGGTACAGGTTTACGCTGAGATACTCCGGCACGCGGTACTGAGTGCTGCAGTGTGCCCCCGTTGCGTGCCGGTGACAACCCGCGCGCCAGGGGAATGTCGCCGCTCAACATGAATCTCAGTTCGCTGGTATCCGGCGCCGCACGATTTTAAACTCCGCGGCCAACAGTCCGCTGGAGCCGCTCATGAACCGCCAGCCGTTTCTTGTTCTCGTGGCCGGCGCCCTGACACTAGACGAACGAGAGCATCTGGCGCGCAGCAACGTCCCGCCGCATAATCGCTGCGATGGGACGTGGCACCACCAAACGGGCCGTGAAGGCCGCAGCAAAGACGTCGTTGCACCTGCGACTCGATTTCGGCAACGAGCGCTCGATCGGGCCCGGCAAGATCCGGCTGCTCGAGCTCATCAACGAAACGGGATCGATCTCGGCGGCCGGCCGGGCGCTCGCGATGTCCTATCGCCAGGCGTGGCTCCTGGTCGACGAGCTCAACCGCATGTTCCGCGAGCCCGTGGTCACGGCCCAAACCGGCGGCGGCGGCGGCGGCGGCGCCGCGGTCACCGAGACCGGCAACGACATCGTGCGGCTCTATCGCGAGATGGAGCGTCGCGCCTACGGCGCCTCGACGCCCGAGATCCGCTCGCTCGCCCGCCTGCTGACGCCACCCGCCTCGTCGAAAATCCATTGACCCCGCCGTCACGATCGCGGCGCCACGACGTAGCGGCCGCTCTCGGTGCGCTCGATCGTTACCTCGACGCCGTACACCGCCGACAGGGTCGGACCGCTGAGCGTCTCGTGCGGCGTCCCGTAGGCCGCCAGGCGCCCAGCGGCGATCACCGCCACCCGCGTGGCAAGCTCGCGCGCCTGGTCGGGGTCATGGGTCGAGAACACCACGCCATAGCCTTGCGCCCGGAGCGCGCGCACGCGCTCCAGCACCATCAGGCGATTGCCGAGATCGAGGCTGGCCGTCGGCTCGTCCATCACCAGCAAGGGCGCATCCTGGGCCAGCGCGCGGGCGATCAGGCAGAGCTGGCGCTGCCCGCCCGAGATGCGGTTGGCCTCGGCCGCAGCCAGTTGGGCGATGCCGAGATCGGCCAGCGCGGCATGCGCCCGCGCGTGATCGCGCGGGCCCGGCGCCGAGAACGGCCCCAAATGCGCCGTGCGGCCCATCAGCACCAGGTCGAGGACGGTGTAGGCGAACTCCATCACCTGCGCCTGCGGGACATAGGCCATCGATTGCGCCAGTTCGCGGCGCGCGAGCCGATCAATGGGCCGGCCGTCGATCGTGACCTTGCCGCCGAGGGGTGGGATCAGGCCCAGCAGGGTCTTGAACAGCGTGGTCTTGCCGGCGCCGTTGGGTCCGAGCAGGCAAAGCACTTCGCCACGCCGCACGGCGAGATCGATGCCGGCCGCGACGGTGCGGTGATGGTAGCCGATGGCGAGCGCGGAGGCCTGCAACACGGCTCAGCTCCAGGAGCGCCGGCCGCGCGCCAGCAGCCAGACGAACACCGGCGCGCCCAGCAGCGCGGTCAGCAAGCCGAGCGGGATTTCAATACGCGCCGCCCCGCGCGCCACCGTGTCGATCAGGACCAGGAATGCCGCGCCCATCAGCACTGCCGCCGGCAGCACGCGGTCGTAGCGCGGGCCGACCAGGAGGCGCGCCATGTGCGGGATCACCAGTCCGACCCAGCCGATGACACCCGACACCGAGACGGCGGTCGCCGTGACCAGCGTGGCCGCTGCGATCACGACGCCGCGCACGAACCTCACATTGACGCCGAGCGCCTTGGCTTCGTCGTCGCCCAGCGACAGCACGCCGATCCGCCAGCGCAGCAGGGCGAGCGGAACGAGGCCCAGGATCACCAGCGGCGCCACCGTCTGCAGGTCGCTCACCTTGATGCCGGACAGGCTGCCCAGCAGCCAGAAGGTGATGGCGGGAAGCTGGTTGTAGGGATCGGCCAGAATCTTCACCAGCGAGATGCCGGCACCGGCCAATGCGCCGACGACAATGCCCGCCAGGACCAGCACTAGGATCTCGTTCTGGCTGCGCAGGGCGCGCGCCAGCGTGTAGACGATGCCGACGGTCAGCAGGCCGGTGACGAAGCCCAGTCCCTGGATGGCAATCACCGGCAATGACAACAGGATGCCGAGCACCGCGCCGAACCCGGCGCCTGCCGACACGCCCAGGATGTCCGGCGAGACCAGCGGATTGCGAAACAGCGTCTGGTAGCTGGTGCCGGCCGCCGCCAGCGCCGCGCCGACCAGCAGCGCCGCCAGCACGCGCGGCAGACGGATCTGGAACAGGACCGTATCGATCGGCTCCGGCGCGGCATGGCCGGCAAGGCGCGCCATGATCGCCGAGACGACGTCGCCGGGCGTCAGCGGATAAGGGCCCAGCAGGCTCGCCAGCAGGACGGCGGCCAGCAGGATGACCACCAGGCCCATCAGGACGACGGCGCTGCGTTGCGCGCCGTCAGCGTGCGGAAGCGCCACCGAGCAGCCGATCGAGTTGCGAATCCTCGAGCTTCACGCCGTAGAACAGCGCGTAGAAAAAGCGCGTGTCGGTGCGCAGGTCGATGGCGGTTTCCGTCGGATAGAAGGTCTTGAGCAGCCAGCGCAGGCCGATCAGCCGATTGATCGATGGCGGGGCATCGATCCAGCCCCACGGCAGGCCGGGCGCCAGGTAGACCTTGTTCTCGGCCACCGCGCGCACCTGGTCCCAGCCGGGCTTGGTCTTCACGCCGGCAAAGAACGCGCGATCGAGCGTGACGATGGCATCGGGCTGCCAGGCGATGATCTGCTCGAGCGAGGCGTTGGCGGTATTGCCGCGCCCGCCCAGGCCCTCGGCGACATTGACGCCGCCCACGCGCTCGATGATCTCGGTGTTGATCGAGCCGCGGCCTCCCGTCTCCAGCCCCTCGGGGCCGCGCGCAAGATAGACCCGTGGCCGCTTGTCGGCCGGCACGCGTGCCAACACATCATCGACCCTGGCGAAGGTCCTCTCGGCGTAGGCTGCGAGCTCGGCACCGCGCGCCGACCGGCCGATGATATCCGCGGCGAGCCGCAGCGAAGCTGGCGTGGCCGCAAACGTGCCGTCGATCAGGACATAGGGAATGCCAGTCTGGTCCTGCACCCGGTTGGCCAGCGATACATACGTCCCCGTTACCGAGCCGAAGTCGAGCACAAGGTCCGGCTTGGCCGCGATCAGGCGTTCGAGGCCCACGGTGTCGCCGCGGCCGGTGAGCCGGCCGGTCTCGGGCAGATCGCGCGCCGGCCCCGTCAGGAATTCCTTCTCCGCCGCTGTCGGCAAACGGATCCAGCCCACCATCATGTCGGGCGCCAGCGCATACATCAGCACCGATGCGGGCGGCCCGGCGACGAATACGCGGCTGACGCGATCCGGCAGGCTGACCTTGCGGCCTGCCGAATCGACGATCGTCCGGCCCTCAGCCCAAACCGGGCGCGCCAGCAGGCCTGCGCCCAGGAGCGCCAGCGCCGAGCGGCGGGTCGTCCCACTCACGCTTCACCCACCTGAAAATCGCCGGCCTGGGCGGGCGCCAGCGGCTTGAACAAGGTGCGATCGGGCTTGAGGTCGATCAGCGGCGTGCCGTCGAGGCAATCGAGGCCGCGTACCAGCAGCACCGCTCCCTCGACCTTCACCAGCTGCACGATCGACGTGCCGATGGGATTGGGCCGCACCGGTGTGCGCAGCGAGAAGACGCCGCGGGCATTGCCGTCGCTTTTCGGCGCCTGCAAGGCGAGATCGCGCCGCGACTCGTGCAGCCAGTAGAGCACTTCGAGGCGCGCGAACTCGGCGATGCTGTCCAATCCCCTGTCCCACGGCGCGAACAGCTCGATGCGGCAAGTCGGCCCGTCCGCCCGGCCCTGACGCGGGCAGCTCAGACGATCGGTCCACGGCGTGCGGATACGGCCGATGAAATACACCTCGGCGTCGGCGCGCGCCGGCAGGTCGACCGCCAGCTCGCCGGACCGGACCTCGTTCAACCGGACCATCGATCGCTCACTCGTCGAGGCCGACCATCACGTCGGACGCCTTGATGATGGCGTAGGCCGTCTGGCCGGGTTTCAGGCCGAGCTCGTCGACGGCTTCGTTGGTGATCGAGGCGGTGACGGTGGTGCCATTCACATCTAGCCGGACATGCGCCGTCGTCGCGCCTTTCTTGACTTCGAGGATCTTGCCCTTGAGCCGATTTCTGGCGCTGATCTTCACGATGGTCCCCTTCCTGTTCACAGGCGTTGTATCGACCCGAATGCATCGCACCATTGGAGCAGGCAAAGCTCCCGATATCAACGGCCGGCAAGGGGCCCAAAACGGGGCGATTCCATCCGAAATCTCGGGCCTTGCCGGCAAAACCGTCTTCTGACACCATCGTTATATTCCAGTGAATATATCGACAGCAGACGCAGGATGACCATAACGCTTCGTTTTGATCCGTCGACGCTCCGCCCCAGGAACGGCGCAGCCGAAGCCCTGCTCGGCAAGCCGATCGTCTCGCTGCCGCCGCGGATGATCGAGCCCGAGCTCGACGAGCTGCAGTCCCGCGCCTCGCGCCGCACCAGGATCTGGGAGCTTTCCAATCACCTGCACTGCTCGATCGTCGGCACCTGCTTGTCGACCGGCGAGCTGCGGCAGGTCCTGTCCAAGGCCGGGATGGCGACCGACGGCGTCTCCGACCACGACCTGCATGGCCAGGGCGTGCTGCTGGCCAACCTGCGCGACGGACGGGGCACGCTGCTGCACAAGGCGCTCGACAAGCGCCATCGCCTGGTCATCGGCCGCTTCGACAAGGCCAAGACGACCGACGAGATCCGCGCCCAGTGGCGCGACGCCGTCCGGCAGGGCGACATTCCGGGCGCCTACTGGGCGGCGCTCACCCATCCGGCGACCAACGACACGCTGATCCGAGACATCTTCGGCGAAGTCCACATGCTGTCGCACTTGGTCGGCGCGGCCAATCGGGCCGACATCCGCCGGCTGAGCGCGCTCGAGGCGGAGAATGCGGCCCTGCGCGAAAAGCTGGTGCGCCAGCAGGATCACCTGCGTGACGGCATCACCCGGCGCGACGCCAGAATCCGCGAGCTGGGCGACCTGCTCGCCGGCCGCATCGCCGACCAGGCCACGCCCCGCGCGGACAGGGCCTCCGACGAGGCGGCGCTCAGCGACCTCATCGCGAGCCTCGAGCGGCGCCTGCGGTCGGAGACCAACCGCCGCGCCGACGTCGAGGAGCGCCTGGCCTGCGCGAACGAGGTGCTCGACCGCGAGCGTGAGCGACGCTCGGCGCTGGAGCGGCGCGAACGCGCGCTCAGCGAGGAGCTGGAAGCGTTCGAGGCGGGCTTCGGGCCGGAAGCTGAAGACAGTGCGCCGGCCGCACCCTGCTCCCTCGCCGGCCTCACCCTGCTCTATGTCGGCGGCCGCACCGACAAGCTCGGCCATCTGCGCGCATCGAGCGAGCGGCTCGGCGCCCGCTTCCTGCATCACGACGGCGGTGTCGACGATCGTAGCGGGCTTTTGGGCGGCCTGGTAAGCCGCGCCGACGTCGTGATGTTCCCGGTCGACTGCGTCAGTCACGAGGCGGTGGGAACGGTGAAACGGCTGTGCCGCCAGATGTCGAAGCCCTTCGTGGCGCTGCGCAGCACCGGCATGGGCTCGTTCGTGGCCGCGCTCAGTCGGATGACCCTTCCTTCGCCTTCATGAAGGCCGCGAATTCGTCCTTGTAGTCGTCGTGCCATCGCGACAGCGCCGGGCGGTTGCGGGTGATGTCTTCCGCCGCCCACTGGATGCGCTTGCGGTCGGTCTCCCAGCTCACGTCGTTGTCCGGGCAGATGATGTAGAAGTCGCCCTTGCCCATGCGCTCGATCATCATGTCGATGACCTGCTCGGGCGTCCACGCGCCCGGCGGCTTCTCGCTGCCGCGCGGCCGGGTGATGCCGGTGAAGGTGAAGCCCGGCACCAGCAGGTGCGCGCTCACCTTGCATCCGGGGACGTTGCGCAGCTGGTGCGCCAGCGCCTCGGTGAGAACCTTCACGCCCGCCTTGCTGACATTGTAGGCGGTATCGCCGGGCGGCGTGGTGATGCCCTGCTTTGAGCCGGTGCTGATGATGGCGCAGGGCGTTCCCTGGTCGATCATCGTCTGCGTGAAGGTCTGCACGCCGTTGATGACGCCCCAGAGATTGACCTCAAGGACGGTGCGCCAGCGGTCGATATGGTCCCACGGGCCGCCGCCCGGCGCGGTGCCGGCGTTGTTCATCAGCACCGCGACTTCGCCGAAGGAGGCGTAAGCCTTGTCCTTCAGACGCTGGAGATCGGCGAGCTTCGACACGTCGGTCGGCTGGGTCACCACCGATCCGGAGGGCGCGCCGATCTCGGCCGCCGCCCGATCGAGTGCCGCCGGGTCGAGATCGGCCAGGCAGACTTTCATGCCAAGCACGACAAAGCGCTTGGCGGCCGCCAGGCCGATGCCGCTCGCCCCGCCGGTGATGACCGCAGCGCGGCCGGCCGCCAGGGCGGGATGAATGTTCGTCGGAGTGTTCTGATCCATGCCGCCCGACGTTGGGATATTCCTCGGCGTGCTGCAAGCCGCCTCGCGGCGGTAACCGGACATCTTGTAGAGTGGTCGACAGCGGAGGGAATCGATGACCAAAGAGCCAGGCAGCAGCGTCCGCGATCGCATCGCCTACATACCGATCCACAAGCGGCCGCGCCTGCAGCTGCCCGGCGGGGCACGGGTTGCGGTGTGGACCATCGTCAATGTCGAGAACTGGAGCCCGTCGGGCCCAATGCCCCGGACCGTTCTGCCGCCGCCGATGGGACAGCCGCTGTTGCCGGACGTGCCCAACTGGGCCTGGCATGAGTACGGCATGCGCGTCGGCTTCTGGCGCTTCCTGGAGACGCTGGGCAGCCGCAACCTCAAGGCGACCTTTGCCTTGAACGGCACGGCCTGCGACCTCTACCCCGAAGCCTGCGCGGCGGCACGCGATGCCGGCTGGGACTTCATGGGGCACGGCTACGTCCAGCGGCCCATGCACAAGGTCGAGGATCAGCGCGCGGCCATCGCCGATACCATTCGGGCGATCAAGGACTTCACCGGCAAGGCGCCGCGCGGCTGGGAGAGCCCCGGCCTCACCGAGACGGATGAAACGCTCGATCTGTTGGCCGAGGCCGGCATCGAATATGTCGCCGACTGGGTGCTGGACGAGCAGCCCGTTGCCCTGAAGACAAGAAGTGGCGAGATCGTCTCCGTTCCCTACACGGTCGAGATCAACGACGTCGTCATGAGCGCCGTCCAGCAGCAGCCCTCCGACGAGATATTCCGCCGCGGTCGCGATCAGTTCGACCGGCTCTACCTCGACGGCGAGAAGGCGCCGCGCGTGATGGCGATCTCGATCCACCCCTATCTCACCGGCGTGCCGCACCGGATCAAATACCTGGAGATGCTCTATGACTACATCCTCGGCCACAGCGGCGTGGTGATGTGGACGGGCGCCGAGATCCTGGATTGGTATCGCTCGCAGGTTCCGGCGTCTCCTGCCGGATGACGGTCTGCCGTTACGCTGCGTACTTGCTCCCGCTCAGCGACGCCCACAGCGCCTCGGGGCCGGCCTTGGCATAGGCCTGGCCGATCTTCTCGCCCCAGAAGGTCTCACTGCCGAAGTCGCGGCGCCATACCCAGAGCCTGCGCGTGTAGTGGTGCAGGATGTGCTCGTGGGTGAAGCCCATGGCGCCCATCGACTGGTGAGATATGGCGGCGATGCGCTGGGCGAACTCGGAGGCCTGGCTCTTGGCGGCGGCGATCGAGAAGCGGCCGCCATCCAAAAGGCCGCCCTCGTCGGCGTCGCGCGCGGCCGCCTCGGCCGAAGCGACAGTGGCGGCCACGCAGCTCGCCAGTTCGGCCAGCATGTGCTGGATGGCCTGGAAGGTCGAGATCGAGCGGCCGAACTGCACCCGCTGCTTGGAGTATTCGACGGCGGTCGCCAGCACCTTGTCGGCGGCGCCGGCCATCTGCATGGCGCGCATGACGGCCGCGAGCTCGAACGCGCGCTCGGCGCTCACCGGCGAGGCGGCACTGAATTCGGCCGCGGCGTTGTCGAAAACCACCGTGCCGTGGGGCTCGCCGGCATGGCTGGGCCTGGCCTCGATCTTGGCGTTGGCCTTGGCGATCACGGCCAGCGTGCCGCCGACCACCGCGACGAAGCGGTCGGCGACCGCAGCGAAGGGAACGCGCTCGACCTTGCCGCTGAGCCGGCCGCCCGAGAGTTGAAGCTTGCCCAGCGCCAGGGTTGCCGGACCGGGCTTGGGCTCGCCGCCGGCTGCGGCCGTCAAAAGGTTGGCGAGCGCGGTCTCGGCGAGCGGCACCGGGACGGCATGCGACCCGGCCAGCCGCAAGAGGGCCAGCATGTCGCCCAAGGTGCCGCCGACGCCGCCTTTATCCTCTGGCACGGCGATCAGCGGCAAGCCCATTTCCTCGATCTCCTTCCAGAGATCGGCGGGCCAGGCGCCCTTCTCCACGCCGTTAACCACCTCGCGGCCGCAGCGCTGGGTAAAGAATCGATCGGCCGTCTCGAGCAGCATGTCGCGGGTGTCGCGGTCCATCGTGCCCTCCCTCAGCGCAATCCAAGGCCGCGCGCGACGATGCCGCGCAGCACCTGGGTCGTGCCGCCCTGGATGGTGTAGCTGGGCGCCATCATGGTGGCGTACTGGGCGACATCGAGGAAATCGGCCAGGTCCTCCTCGGTCGTCGCGTCGGATTCGGCGATCGTGCGCGCGATCTCCGGCAGGTCCTGCTGGTAGATCGTGCCGAGATCTTTCACCAGCGCCGCCTCGATGGCGGGCGACTTGCCGCCCTGCATCATGCCGGCCACCGCCACCGACATCTGCCGCAGAGTCCACAGGCGCGCGACCAGGCGGCCCAGGATGGCGCTGGCGCGCTTGGCCGGCTGACGGCCCAGCACCCGCACCAGTTCGCGCAGGATGTAGAAATTCTGCATGAAGCGCTCGGGCCCCGAGCGCTCGAAGGCGAGCTCGCTCGTCACCTGCAGCCAGCCGTCACCTTCGTTACCGATAAGGCAGCTCTCGGGAATGAAGGCGTCGTTGAACGTCACCTCGTTCCAGTCGTGACGGCCGGCGAGGTTGATGATCGGCCGTATGGTGATGCCCGGCGTCTTGAGGTCGACCAGGATCTGGCTCAGTCCCTTGTGGCGATCGCCGTGCTGGCCCGAAGTGCGCACCAGCGCGATGCAGTAGTGGTTATGATGCGCACCCGAGGTCCAGACCTTGGTGCCGTTGACCCGGAAGCCGCCCGGCACGGGCTCGGCACGCGTACGCACCGAGGCGAGGTCGGAACCCGAGTCGGGCTCGCTCATGCCGATCGAGAAATAGCATTCGCCGGCGGTGATTTTAGGCAGGATGGCCTGCCGCTGCTCCTCGCTGCCGAAGCGCAGCAGCAGCGGGCCCGACTGGCGATCGGCCACCCAGTGCGCGCCCGCCGGGGCGCTGTTGCCCAAGAGCTCCTCGGTGATGACATAGCGGTCGAGGAAGGTCCGCTCGCTGCCGCCGTATTGCTTCGGCCAGGTGATGCCGATCCAGCCCTTCCTGCCCATCGCCTTGCTGAACTCGGCCGAGCGCGTGTTCCAGCTCGCGAAGCGATCCTCGGTCTTCACCCTGGGCAGCGTCTCCTTGAGGAAGGCGCGGACCTCGCCGCGCAGCGCTTCGGCCTCGGGCGGCAGATGGAACGGCGGGAATTCGAGCTTGGGGATGGACATCGTCATCTCGACAGTTGGATGCCCCTTCTCTGTCGGCTAATCCTAGACCGCGCAACCAGGGAGTTTCGAGGGACGAATGCCTCGCCGTGCGACCCGCCCACCGCCGCTCCTGGCGGAATTCGACGACGAGGAGCGCGAGGCCGTGCTTTCAGCCAACCGCGCCTTCTACCGCGCGTTCAGCGAGCGCGACGCCGAGGCGATGGACCAGATCTGGGCGCCGACCGGCGCGGTGGTCTGCCTGCATCCCGGCCAGGCGCCGCTGCACGGACGGGCCGAGATCATGGCGAGCTGGCGCGCCATCCTGCGCCACCCCCAGGCCCCCAAGGTGCGTTGCATGGGTGAATGGGTCGTCGGCCGTCCAGGGCTGGCCATCGTGGTGTGCCGCGAGATCCTGCCCGAGGGCCAGCTCATGGCGACCAATAGTTTCGCGCGGCTAAGCGAAGGCTGGCGCATGATCGGCCATCATTCCGGACCGGTGCCGACGATCGAGACCGGACAGACGACGACGGCGCCCGCATCGGCGCCGACGCGCGACCGACGCAAGCTGCATTAGCGTGCTGGGCGCGCGCCTAGCGATGGCTACCGCGTGATCGGCCCGTCTTTGCGCAACAAGGGCGTCAATCGGTCATAGGGCACATCGACCTCGAACGGACCGGATACGTAGGGCCCGACTTCATAGGCGTTGAAGATCACCTCCAGCCGATTGGCGTGCCAGCAGTAGTGGCCCGGCTCGCGCAGGAGCTTGGCGAGACTGGCAGGCTCCAGCGCCTCGTCGAAGCCGGGCTTGTCGACGAACTGCTTCTTGAGGTCGGCGCCGACGATCTCGACCATGGCCTTGAGCCACTTGTCGCCCGCCGCAAACACGCCGGCCGGGCCCTCGATCTTACCGGTGCGCAGATCGACCAGGGTGCAGGTGGTGGCGCCGAAGCCGTGCGCGCCGCCGCTATAGCCGTAGAAGTCCACTGCGACGGTGACCGCATTGCCGCTCGGTCGATAAATCTTGAAGCCCTGCTCGTAGGTCCATCCCTGTTCGCGGTCGAGCCCGGAATCGGCCTGGGGCGTGGCGTCGACGATGGCCTTCTTGGCGGCATTGGCGAAGCGCGCATTGACGGCGGCGAAGTCGGCGGTGGTGGCCTCGAATTTCGGATAACTGATGTCGTAGGAATAGGTGATCTTGCCGAGCTTGGCGTTCTTGGAGAGCGACTGCTCGCTGATGAAAGGATAGATGCCCTCGGCCGACGCCAGCAGATTCGTCGTGCGCGCGGCGTAGCGTCTCTTCAGGCAAGGAACGATGCCGTCGGTGTCGGCGGCGCAGCCGCGATTGCGATCGCCCAGCCAGCGCACCTGTTCCTTCTCGAGGTTTTCCTTGGCGGGACCGCTCAGCTTGGCGGCGAGTGCGGCATAGGCCGCCGCCATCTCGCGGTCGGCCTTGGCAAGCTCGGGATCCTTGCAGACCGTCCGCTCGACATCGTTCGAGGCCTTGGCGCAATCGAAGCTCGGCGCGCTTTGGGCGAACGCCGTGGCGATGGAGACGAGACCCACCGCCACGATCGATACAAGGCGAACAAGTCGGGTCATGGCTCAGCGTCCTCCAAGCGGACCGTCGGCACGAAACAGCGGCCTCAGCGCAACATAGGGTATCTCGACAGCATAGCCCTTCATCCCGAGGCCCAGGGCGACCTCGGGAAGATACAGTACGAGCTTGTCGTCTTCGAACAGATAGTCCGCTGGTTTCAATCTGTTGAATATTTCCGGCAGGCTGGCGGGTTTCTGTCCGTGACCCATGTCGAGGAAGTCCTTGGTGATTTCGGCATCGACCAGCTCGAGCAACCGCACGCGCCATTCTCCGCCCGGCTTGAAGACATCCTCGGGAAGGACGGCCCGGCCGGTGTGCAGGTCGACAAGGGTACCCGTGTTCCAAACCTCGACGTGTGCCTGCCACAACTCGCCGTGGATCCAGACCGAAACAACGTCGCGATTGAGCCGGTGGAGCTCGAAGGTCTGATCGTAGCTGACGTCGAACTCGGACTCGACGAGGCTGTCGGCAAGGTCGCGCGCAGGGTCGGCGAAGCTGCGGTTGACGGCCGCGAAATCGGCCGATGGCGCGTCGAATTGCGGGTAGCTGGCATCGATGGCGTAAGTCCCGTGCTTCAGCTTGCCGGATTTGACGATGGTCTGCTCGCTGATGAAGGGATAGGACCCAGCGGCGAACAGGCTGAGCTTGGCGGCGCGCGATTGGTAGCGGGCCTCGAGACAACCAGCCTTCAGGGCGGCGTTGGCGTCGCACCCCCGGCGATTGGCGAGCCAACGCTCCTGGTCGCGCTCGAGGTGGAGCTTGGCGCCATCGGTCAATTTACCGAGCAGCGCTCCATAGGCAGCGACCATCTCGCGTTCGGTGGTGGAAATCTGGGCGCTGCCCTGGGCAAAGGCCGGCAGCACGGCGAGCGCTGCAAGCAATAGCGCCGCAACAAACCTCACAACCGTCTCCACGCCCGGAGGCGCCGCACCGCCTCTTCCATTTCGGCGGTCGAGCCGGCGAAGGAGAGGCGCAATGTTCCGCTGCCCCGCGCGCGATCGAAGTCGATGCCCGGCGTCGCAGCCACGCCGGCTTCGCTCAGCATGCGCCGGCAGAAGTCGCGGCTGTCGTTGGTGAGATGCGCCACGTCGCAATAGAGATAGAACGCCCCTTCGGCCGGTGCGAAGCGGTCGAAGCCCGCCGACGGCAGGCCGGCCAGCAGCAGGTCGCGGTTGGTGCGGTAGCGTCGCACGTGGCCGTCGAGTTCGTCCCGTCCGTCGAAGGAAGCGAGCGCGGCATGCTGGCTGAGCGTCGGCACGGAAATGAAGAAATTCTGGCTGAGCCGCTCGATCGGCCGAACCAGGTCGGTCGGCACGACCAGCCAGCCGACCCGCCAGCCGGTCATGGAGAAGTATTTCGAGAAGCTGTTGACCACGATGGCGGAGTCGGAGACCTCGACCGCCGACACGGTGTCACCCTCATAGACGATGCCGTGATAGATCTCGTCGGAGATCAGGCGCACGCCGTTTTCGCTGCACCAGCCGGCCAGTGCCTTCATCTCGGCATGGCCCACCATCGTGCCCGTGGGGTTGGACGGGCTGGCGACGATCAACCCGTCAAGGCGGCCCGCCTTCTTCAAGGCCTCGACCGTCGGCTGGAAGCGGTCGGCTGACGAGGTCGGCAGGTCGACCGCCTCGAGATTGAGCGCCGCCAGGATGTTGCGGTAGGCGGGATAGCCGGGCGCCGCCAGCGCCACCCGGTCGCCGGCATCGAAGCTTGCGAGAAACGCCAGCGGGAAGCCGCCCGACGAACCGGTCGTGACGATCACGCGCTCGGGCGAGATCTCGACACCGTAGGCGTCGCGGTAGTGGCGCGCGATCCGCTGGCGCAGCGCGGGGATGCCCAGCGCCGCGACATAGCCGATGCGGTCGCTATCGAGGGCGGCGTGGGCGGCGGCGAGCGCCGCCTTCGGTGCCGGCGTGCTGGGCTGGCCGACCTCGAGATGGATGACGGTATCGCCGGCCGCTTCCTTCTCGGCGGCGGCGGCCATGACATCCATGACGATGAACGGATCGACCGCGCCGCCGCGGCGCGAGAGCTTGCCCGACACCGGCCGCGCCTAGCGGGTGACGGCGAGCAGCGCGAGCCCCGCACTGGCCGGATCGATCGCACTTCGGCAGGTCGCGGCACTGCTGCGCAGTCCCGACGGGCAGACGATGGCGTTGACGGTGCCGCCCTGCCCGCCTCGGGCGTTCAGCACGGCAACGAGGCTCTTGTCTTCCTCCACCGTCGCGCGCGCGACCGCACCGGTCGCCTGGGCCGCCGTCGGGGCGCCGCCGCCTGCGCCGGCAAAGGTGAACTCGCCGTTGTTGGCGCTGGCGATGATCATCGGACTGACCGATCCTGCATCGGGAGTTGCCGCAGCGAGCAGCACGCCGGTGCCGGGCACGATCACGCGCGCGCCGAAGAGCTGGCCCATCGACAGGGTGCACGCGGCGGCCCCCGCCTTGCTGTCGACGGCGACCAGGCCGGAAAATCCGCCGGAATCGGTCGGCACCGGCCCGCCCGGCGCCTGGCCTTTCCAGCCGGCCAACGCCGCGGCGCCGGCGGCGGGCGGCGGCGCGACATAGACCTTGCGGCGGCCATACGACTCGGTGGTCGGCGGCCCGGACTGCGGCACGGCGTTGCGCAACGCCTCGAGCGGCAGGTTGCCGCCCATCTGCGAGACCCGTTCGGAGAGGGTGCGCGCCAGCGCGCCCTGGAAGAATTCGCCGCCGCCGCGCTGGCGGATCGCACCCAGCGTCCCCGCGAGATCGCCCTGCGTCCAGACATCGCCTTCCGTCACCGTGCCGCCGGAGCCCTTGCCGAAGACCCGCCGCATCTCGCGGTCGTTGCCCAGCAGGGCAGCGCCGGCCTGCAGGTCGCGCGATAGCGCGCGCGACACCGGCACGCCGAAGCGGGCCAGTCGCTCGGCCGGCGAAACCATCTGTTCCCAGCGCAATTGGCCATGGCGGATGTGCATCAACATGACGCCACGGACGCCCGACGGCACGCTGAACGGCTGACCATTGACGGTTCCCGGCGCGGCGATCGGCGGGAACACGAAGGCCTCGGCGGTCTTTGTCTTGTCGTCGTGCACGATGCACGCGCCGGAAGCACCCAGTCCCGCCGCCGACGGCAGAGTTACCGCGAGTGCAAAATACATGGCGGTCGCAGCGTCGGTGGCATTGCCGCCGCTCTGCAGGATGTCGCGCCCGATCTCGGCCGCCCGGCTTTCGTCGGCCGAGACGGCGGCGAACGCAGTGCTGCTGATGACGGCCGACAGGCCCACGCGGCTGGGCGAGAACCCGGCAGGATTGGCCGCGTTGGCGGCGGCATCGCTCTCCCGGTCCGTCTCACTTCTGCCACAAGCACCCAGCAAAAGCACGCCCGCTAGCGCCAGGTTGCGCAATTGACGCGGCCGCCCGGCGTTTCTAGCCTGCCAGGACCCTGTGCCGACCGTGTTCAGACGCATCATCACCCTCTTCAGTCTTGCGCTGTTCGCGCTGGCGCCGCTTCGTGCCGCGAGCGCGCAGCAAGGTCAACGCCTCAATCTCATCCGAGACGCCGAGATCGAGAACGATATCCGCGCCATGGTCATACCGATCTGGAAGGCGGCCGGTCTCGACCCCAACGGCGTCGAGATCATGCTCGTCCAGGACAACACGCTCAACGCCTTCGTGGCGGGTGGCCAGCGGATCTTCATCAATACCGGCCTGATCATGCGGACCGAGACGCCCAACCAACTGATCGGCGTGCTGGCGCACGAAAGCGGCCATATCGCCGGCGGCCATCTGGCCCGCATGCAGGAAGAACTGCGCGCCCTCACCACCTTGCAGATTCTCGAGCTGATCCTGGCGGGCGGCGCCCTGGCGGGCGGCGCTGCGTCGGGCGGCGCCGTCGGCAGAGGCGGTCCGACGACGGGCGTCGGCAGCACCAACGCGCCAGGGTCGCTCCTGTCGTTCCTTCGCTACACGCAGACCCAGGAGTACTCGGCGGACCAGGCGGCCATCACCTTCCTGCAGCGCACCGGCCAGTCGCCCAAGGGCGCGGTCGAGTTCTTGCGCGTGCTGCAGCGGGAAGAGCGCATGGCGATCAGCCAGCGCGATCCCTATCTGTCGACCCATCCGCTCACCCCCGATCGCATCGCGGCGTTCGAGGAGGCGGCGGCGCATTCACCTTACCTCAACAAGCCGGATTCGCCGGAATTCCTCATGATGCACCACCGCACGGTGGCCAAGCTGATGGGCTTCGTCACCCCCGATGCGGCACTGCAGCACTTCGCCGAAGCCGACCGCTCGGTGCCGGCGCGATACGCGCGCGCCATCGCCTGGTATCGCAAGGGCGCCCTGGGCTCGGCGCTGCTCGGTATCGACGGTCTCATCAAGGAATATCCGAACGATCCCTACTTCAACGAGGTGCGCGGCCAGATGCTGTACGAGAACGGGCACGTCGCCGACGCCGTCATCTCCTATCGACGCGCCGTTCAGCTTCTGCCGAGTTCGGCGATCATCAAGATCGACTTCGCGCGCGCCCTGCTCGAGACCAACAATGCCGACAACGACCGCGAGGCGGTGCGCAATCTCGAACTGGCCAGGCAGCAGGAATCCGGCTCGTTCGACCTGTGGCGGTTGATGGCGTCCGGCTATTCAAGGCTCAACAATCCCGGTATGACATCGCTCGCCCGCGCCGAGATGGCGGTCCTGCGCGGCCAGCGCGCCGAAGCGCAGGCTCATGCCGACGCCGCCGTGCGACAGTTGCAATCGGGCACGCCGGCATGGCAGCGCGCCCAGGATATCAAGGCCTATATCAACACGCGGCCGGGCAAGGGCCGATAGCTTTTGGAGATCATCACCATGCGTTCGGTCCTTTTGCTCATCTGTGCCGGCCTTCTGGGCGCCGGCGCGCTGCTTGCCGTTTGCACGATCGAGCCCGCCCGACTTGCCGCTGCACCGGCGGCGCTTCCCGCCGACAAGGCGGCGCTCGGCAAGAGCATCCGCGAATACCTGATCGCCAACCCCGAAGTGCTGGTCGAGGCGATGCAGGAGCTGGAGCGCAAGCAGGATGGCCAGCAGAGCGCCGCCGCGCAGAAAGCCGTCCAGGAGAACCAGGCTGAACTGTTCCGCGACGCCGACAGCCCGATCGGCGGCAATCCGAGCGGCGACGTCGTCATCGTCGACTTCAACGACTACCAGTGCCCGTACTGCAAGAAGGCGCACAAGGCGATGAAGTCGGTGGTCGGCGCCGACGGCAAGGTGAAGATCATCTACAAGGACCTGCCGATCCTGGGCGAAGCCTCGAAGATCGCCGCCGTCGCAGCGCTTGCCTCGGTCAAGCAGGGCAAGCACCAGGCATTCCATGACGCGCTGATGGAGTTCACCGGCAAGCTCGACCGCGACAAGATCTTCGAGATCGCGGCCTCGGTCGGGCTCGACCGCGCCCAGCTCGAGAAGGACATGGAAGATCCCAAGCTGAAGCAGCTCATCGAGCGCAACCTGGAGCTGGCGAGCGCGCTTGGCATACGCGGCACGCCCGCCTTCGTGATCGGCACGCAATTCGTGCCCGGCGCCGTCGATGCCGCGGCGCTCAAGCAGCTGATCGCCGAGGCCCGCAGGAGCTAGCGCGGCGTCGCCAAGGTCGCTGTAAGACCGAGCAGGCGCACGAGATCGGCGCCGGGCTTCATGAGAGGCTGGAACCTCGCGATGTCGATCGGCGGGTCCGGCTTGGCATCGAGCGTGAGCGTGCCGCCGCGCTCGACGAATCGCGCGACGGTGTCGAGCAGCTTCGTCATGTCCTCCGATATCAGAATGCCGGCCGGCTGGTAGCGGCGTATCTCGCTCGCCAGGTTGGCTCTCGTTTCCGATACCGGCTTGCCGGTCACCGCCGACAGCGCCTTCAGGCTGCGCTCGAGCAGGCTCTTGTCGGCGAGGATCAGCCGCATTGCATCCAGGGCTGCGTGCGACTCGTCGAGCGCGAGGAGGTCGCCGTCATCGATCGCCCGCCAGAACGGCGGGTCGACATCGACCACCCTGGCGGTGAGATCGATCTCCGCCAGGTCTTGGCCGACCAGCGCGCAGCGGTCGAGGGTAAGCTCGCCCTTGGCGCGGTCGTCGGTGCCGGCGCAGTCGAGCTCGAGCTTCACTTCCTTGAGGCCCATTGTCTGCAGGGCGAGGCGCGTCTGCAGGCCTTGCAGCCCGCGCAGCGGCGGCGCCAGCACGAAGCCTTCGACGCGGGTGCGCGAGCGGCTCAGCCTGTCACCCTCGCGCACCGTCTCGAGACTGACGCTGCCGAGCGAGATGCCGTAGCGCGTGAGCATTTCGCCGGCGAACCCCGAAGCGTTGAAACTGTCGACATGGGCCCGGCCGACCGGCGCGCCGGGTTGCCATTTGTCCGACGAAAGGGCCGCGATCAGCCGGGTCATGTCGATACCGGCCGATTTGATGTCGGCAATCTTGTAGAGCGGCGCCGGGTCGGCCTGTGCCGTGGCCTCGAGGCTGCTCACCGTCAGCGCGCCGATGCGGCCCCGCTCATAGCGATCGACGACGGCCGAGGCCGCGCCGAACGTGTCGTTCGAGCCCGGCAGCGAGAACAGGACGTTGCGCTCCTCGAGCCGACGTATGGTGAGCGCTCCCAGGGCGCGGGCAAGCAGGGCCTGAAACCTGTAATCGCCTTGATACTGCGCATCGTAGCGCGCCAGATCGAACCCCTCCATGACGAGCGACCCCATGCTCCAGCCGCTGGTGGTCGCGCTGTCGACCAGATGGACGTCGTGCAGCTCGATACGGTCGGCCCGCAGCGGATCGCCCCAGTCGAAGCCGGCCAGCGGCGTGCGGCCGCGCAACAGCTCGCCGAGCGGCCAGGCAAGCCCCGAAGCCTCCCAGCGGCCGACGCTCAGCGCCGCGCCGCTGGTCGACTTGAGGTCGAGCAGCGTGACGCGGCGCTCGAACAGCCCGACCTCGACGCTGCCGACCTTGGTCGCGCCGTCGCGTTCGATCTCCGTCTTGATGCCGGCCGCTGCGTGGCTCTCGACGATCGGCACGGCCGCGACAGCTGCACCGGCGAGTGCGACGACGGCCAGCGCTGCGATGACCTGCTTGTTCACGCCTCGGCGTCCGCTTGCCTGGAGGGTTGGGCAGCATCGAAGGCCGGGTGCTTCATGCAGGTCGCGTAGATGCGCTGGATGGTCGGGTATCTCGTCATGTCGACCTTGAAGCGCGCGGCGTTGAAGACCTGTGGTACCAGGCAAAGATCGGCCAGGGTCGGGCGGTCGCCGTGACTGAAGCTGCCGGTCTTGCGGTCCTTCGCGATCGAAGCCTCGTAGGCGTCGAAGCCGGTCTCGATCCAATGGCGCGACCAGGCGAAGGCGCTCTCCTCCGTCTGGCCGAACTTGTCGCGCAGGTAGCCCATCACCCTGAGGTTCTGGATGGGATGGATGTCGGCTGTCGTGATCAGCGCCAGCGCACGCACCCGCGCCCGGTCGACCGGATTGCTGGGCAGCAAGGGCGGTTCGGGATGGGTCTCCTCGAGATATTCCAGGATGGCGAGGGACTGGGTGAGAACCTCTCCCGTATCGAGCACCAGCGTGGGCACGAGCTTCTGCGGATTGAGCGCGACATAGTCGGGCGCCGCCTGCTCGCCCTTGCGCAAATGGCGCGAGGCGTGCTCGACCGTGATGCTCTTGAGGTTGAGCCCGATGCGCACGCGAAACGCCGCCGATGAACGAAAATAGCCGATGAGCTTCATGACCGCCTCCGCGGCGACACTATCAGCCGGGCAGCGTGTACTGCACCACATTCTGGTCGATCGCGCCGAAGATCGACCTGCCCGCACGATCGAACATCTCGATGCGGATGCGATCGCCGAACTTCATGAACGGCGTGAGGGCTTGGCCGTTTTCGATGGTCTCGCGCACGCGACGCTCGGCGATGCAGGAACAGCCCACCGCGGCGTCGCGGTTGGCGACGGTGCCCGAGCCCACGATGGTGCCGGCTTCGAGCGTCCGCGTCCTGGCCGCATGGGCAATCAGCTGGCCGAAGTCGAACGTCAGGTCGGTGGCGGCATTGGGATGGCCGAACTCCTTGCCGTTGAGCGTCGAGATCAGCGGCAGGTCGAGCCTGGCGCCGTCCCAGGCATCGCCCAGTTCGTCGGGCGTGACGGCGACCGGGGCGAAGGCGGTGGCGGGCTTGCCGTGGAAGAAGCCGAAGCCCTTGGCCAGTTCGCCGACGATGAGGTTGCGCAGCGACACGTCGTTCAGGATCGTCACCAGCTTGATGTGCCGGCGCGCCGCTTGGGGCGAGACGCCCATCGGCACGTCATCGACGATGACGCCGACCTCGCCTTCGAAATCGATGCCCCAGGCCTCGTCGCCTGCTTCGATCGCGTCGTTCGGCCCGATGAAGGAGTCGGAACCGCCCTGATACATCAGCGGATCGGTCCAGAAGGAGGGCGGCATCGCCACGCCGCGCGCCTTGCGCACCAGTTCGACATGGACGACGTAGGCCGAGCCGTCGGCCCATTGGAAGGCGCGCGGCAGGGGCGCCGCAAGCGCCGTCGTGTCGAGCGCGAAGGAACCTGCCGCCTTGTCGTCGGCGAGCTGCACGGCCAGGGTCCGCAGCTTCGGTGCCGCAGCGGCCCAGCCGTCGAGCGCCTTCTGCAGGGTCGGCGCAATATTGGTCGCCCGCACCGCCCGCGTGAGCTCGCGATTGACCACAATCAGCGTGCCATCGCGGCCGCCTTCCTTCAACGAAGCCAGTTTCATTGTTTCCTTCCCTGCTGCTCCGATGGCTTTCGTACGGCGCATATTTAAGCATTACTTGGACTAAAGTCAAGTGACGCTTTTGGCCGATTTGCGCCCCCGGATCGAATTTTCGGGCGCCATAGCGCCCGAAAATGGCCGTACCGGCCAGTGCCCCTCTCACCAGTAGTGTCCTATTCCGCCGCCTGCTTGACCTCCGGCGGACGCCACGACCTCACATAGCCGTCGAACTCGACACCGGCCGGCATGGCGGCGACGTCGACCGCATCGCGCGTGTCGATCATCACCGCGACCTCGTCGGTCTCGGTCTTGCCGCCTTTGGTCGCGGCGTTGAAGGCCTTAGGATGCGGGCCGTGCGTGAAGCCCGACGGGTGCACCGTCATCATGCCGGGATGGATGTTGTCGCGGCTGAAGAAGCTGCCCTTGTGGTAGAAGATGATCTCCTCGAAATCGTCGTTGTTGTGGAAAAACGGCAGGCGCAGCGCCTCGGGGTCGCTCTCGAGCGGCCGCGGCACGAAGGTGCAGACGACGAACCGGCCCGCCACGAACGTCGTGTGGGCCGACGGCGGCAAATGGGCGCGATGGCTCATCAGCGGGCGCAAGTCGCGCCAGTTGATGCGCACGACGCTCAGATCGCCGTGCCAGCCCACCGCGTCCAGCGGATTGAACGGGTAGGTCACGGTCGAAAGCTGGTTACGCCGCTTCACCGATACCTTCCAGGTGCGCTCGTCCTGCTGGGCGCGGAAGGCGTCGTCGATCTTCGGCGTATCGAGGATCGCCGGATCGAAAATCGCGTGCCGGCCAACCAGGCCTTTCTCCGGCAGGGTGAAATGGTCGTTGGTCGCCTCGATCATCAGCGACGTCGTGGGCATTTTAGGCGAGAGCCGCCACATCGTGCCGCGCGGGATCACGAGGTAGTCGCCGTCGCGATAATCGAGATGACCGTAGTCGCAGAACAGGGCGCCCTCGCCCTCATGCACGAACAGGAGCTGGTCGCCGTCGCTGTTGCGGGCGAGCTCGGCCATCGGCCTGTCGAGCCTCCAGATGCGCATCTGCAGATGCGGATTGGCCATCACCAGCTCGGCGCTCCACGGGCTCGGCTTGGCGGTGGCGAGCTTGTTGAGGTCGAAGGCGCGCGGACGGATGGCGCCGTCGAACTCCACCCAGTCGGTCGGCTTGTGCTTGTGGTGGAACTGCGCCGAGGGCCCGAAGAAGCCCTCCTTGCTGATTTCGCGCTCATAGGTGCCCTCGGGCAGCCGGACATGGGCCTGGCGCGAGGCGGTGCCCTCGACCTGGCGCAGCGGGATCCAGTTCTTGGCCATGGCTTCCTCCTTATGCCTTCAGCACGCCGCGACGGATCTGGTCGAGCTCGATCGATTCGAACAGGGCGCGGAAGTTGCCCTCGCCGAAGCCCTCGTTGCCGCGGCGCTGGATGATCTCGAAAAAGATGGGCCCGATCACCGTCTGGGTGAAGATCTGCAGCAACAGCCCGCCGCCCTTGGTCGGCGCGCCGTCGATCAGGATGCGGTCGGCGGCCAGGCGCTTCAGGTCCTCGCCGTGGCCCGGCAGGCGCGTGTCGATCTGTTCATAATAGGTATCGGGCACGGTCTGGAACGGCACGCCCTTGGCCTTCAGCGTCTCCACCGTCTCGTAGATGTCGCCGGTGCCGAGCGCGATGTGCTGAATGCCTTCGCCATGATAGGCCGAGAGGTATTCCTGGATCTGCGACTTGTCGTCGGTGCTCTCGTTGATCGGGATGCGGATCTTGCCGCACGGGCTGGTCATCGCCTTGCTCTTCAGCCCGGTGAGCTTGCCCTCGATGTCGAAGTAGCGAATTTCGCGGAAATTGAAGAGCCGTTCGTAGAAGCTGGCCCACTCCGCCATGCGTCCGCGGTGGACGTTGTGCGTCAGGTGGTCGATGTAGGTGAGGCCGACGCCCTTGGGATTGTGCTCGACGCCGGGGAGATACTCGAAGTCGACATCGTAGATCGTGCCGCGCTCGGCGTAGCGGTCGACCAGATAGATCAGCGAATCGCCGATGCCCTTGATGGCCGGAATGTTGAGCTCCATCGGCCCGACCTTGCCCTCGACGCCCCAGGCGCCGAGCGACAAAGCGCGCTTGTAGGCGGCCGCCGAGTTGTGAACCCTGAACGCGATGGCGCAGATGCTGGGGCCGTGCACGCGCGCGAAGCCCTGGGCGAAGCTGTCCTTCTCGGCATTGAGGATGAAGTTCACGTCGCCCTGGCGATAGAGCGAGACATCCTTGGAGCGGTGCTTCGCGACCTTCACGAAGCCCATGTGCTCGAACAGCGTGCCGAGCGCCGCTGGATCGGGGGCGGCGTATTCGACGAACTCGAAGCCGTCGGTGCCCATCGGATTGACTGCGTCGATCTCGGCGACCTCGGGACCGTTGATGCTGGCCATGTGCGACCTCCGGAATTGACCCAAGCCGTGAATTAGTTTCAAATGTAACTATTATGTCGAACGCTGCGCAAGCCCTCGAACTGGAGAATTTTCTCCCCTACCGCCTCTCGATTCTGGCCCAGATCGTGTCGGAATCGTTGCACGACCTCTATGCCGGGCCGTTTGGGCTCACCGTCACGCAGTGGCGGGTGATGGCAGCCCTTGGCCGCTTCGCGCCCCTCACCGCCTCCGATGTGGGGCAGCGCATCGTCATGGACAAGGTGGCGGTCAGCCGGGCGGTGGCCGGCCTGATGACGCGCGGCCTGGTCGAGCGCGCGACCGACCGCAACGACCGACGCCGCGCCTCACTCAGGCTGTCGGCCCGCGGCCGCGTCATGCATGCGCGCATCGTGCCGCTGGCGCTCGATTACGAGGCCAGGCTCTACAAGGCGCTGTCGGACGAAGAAAGACGCAGCTTCGATGCATTGTCTGATCGCCTGTTCAGCCACGCCCGGCAGCTGCGGAGAGCGGGCTGAGCCTGCCTTGTGGCTCGGAATCGCCATGCTATAACGCCCCGCGCTTTGAAGACGGGGAGGCACGATTTGGCCGCGAAGGCCGCCCGGCGTCGGCCGGCACACAAGCCGGTGCTGGTGCTCAACGGGCCCAATCTCAACATGCTGGGCAAGCGGCAACCGCAGATCTACGGCCGCGAGACCCTGGCCGACATCGAGACGGCGTGCCGGGCCGAAGCCCAGCGCCTGGGGATGGACGTCGAGTTCGCCCAGAGCAACCATGAAGGCGTGCTGGTCGACCGGATCCAGGCGGCGCGCGAAAAGAATTCCGCCATCATCATCAATGCCGGCGCCTATACCCATACCTCGGTCGCCCTGCTCGACGCGCTGAACGCTGCCGAGCTGCCGGCGATCGAGGTCCATCTTTCCAACATCTACAAGCGTGAAAGCTTCCGCCATCACTCCTATATCAGCCCGGCTGCGGTCGGCGTGATCGCTGGTCTCGGCAGCCAGGGCTATCTTCTGGCGTTGCAGGCATTGTCGCGCCTGCTCGCGCGCTGACATTCACCGCGGAGCGTTTCTCCATGGCAAAGTTCGAGATGGATACCGAGTTCGTCCGCAAACTGGCGCAGATCCTCCACGAGGCCGATCTCGGGGAGATCGAGCTGGCCGACGGCGACCGGCGCATCCGCGTCGCCCGGCCGGCCGTGGCGGTGGCAGCCGCTCCGGTCGCGGCGGCGGCGCCGGCCGCGTCCTCACCGGCCGCCCCGGCGGCCGCCGCGGCCAACGATCTCGGCAGGCATCCCGGCGCCGTGAAGTCGCCCATGGTCGGCACCGCCTATCTCGCGCCCGAGCCCGGCAAGCCCAACTTCGTCGCGGTCGGCGACGAGGTCGCGAAGGGCCAGACGCTGCTGATCATCGAGGCGATGAAGACCTTCAATCCGATCAAGGCTCCCAAGGCGGGCACGGTGGCGCAGATCCTGATCGACAACGCGCAGCCGGTGGAGTTCGAGCAACCGCTGATGATCGTCGAATAGGGACGGCTCGACGCGATGTTCGACAAGGTCCTGATCGCCAACCGGGGGGAGATCGCTCTTCGCATCCATCGCGCCTGTCGCGAGATGGGCATCCAGACCGTGGCCGTCCATTCGACGGCCGACAGCGACGCCATGCATGTGCGCCTGGCCGACGAATCGGTCTGCATCGGTCCGCCGCCGGCGCGCGACAGCTATCTGAATATTCCGGCCATCCTCTCGGCCGCCACCATCACCGGCGTCGATGCCATCCATCCGGGCTACGGCTTTCTGTCGGAGAATGCCCGCTTCGCCGAGGCCGTCGAGGCGCACGGCTTCACCTTCATCGGCCCCACGCCGCAGCACATCAGCATGATGGGCGACAAGATCGTGGCCAAGCGGACGGCCCAGGAACTCGGCCTGCCGCTGGTCCCCGGATCGCCGGGGCCGGTCGACTCGCTCGACCAGGTGGTGGCGCTCGGCACCAAGATCGGCTGGCCGACGCTGATCAAGGCGGTCGCCGGCGGCGGCGGGCGCGGCATGAAGGTGGTCGACGACGCAGAGTCGGCGGCCGAGGCGTTCTCGCTCGCCCGCTCCGAGGCCAAGGCCGCGTTCGGCAACGATTCGGTCTATCTCGAGAAATATCTCGACCATCCGCGCCATATCGAGATCCAGGTGCTGGGCGACGGCAGGGGCGCAGGCGTGCATTTGGGCGAGCGCGATTGCTCGCTGCAGCGCCGTCACCAGAAGGTGCTGGAAGAGGCCCCCTCGCCGGCGCTGAACGGCGAGCAGCGCGGCAAGATCGGCGAACTGGCGGCCGCGGCCGTCCGCAGGCTCAAGTACCGCGGCGCCGGCACCATGGAATTCCTCTACCAGGACGGCGAATTCTACTTCATCGAGATGAACACCCGCCTGCAGGTCGAGCATCCGATCACCGAAGCGGTGACCGGCATCGACCTGGTGCGCGAGCAGATCCGCATCGCCGCCGGCGCGGCGCTCGACATGACCCAGGACGACATCGTCATCCAGGGTCATGCCATCGAGTGCCGCATCAACGCCGAGCACCCCGAGACCTTCGTGCCCTGCCCCGGCCGCATCACCGACTACCATCCGCCGGGCGGGCTGGGCGTGCGGGTCGATTCGGGGCTGTACACCGGCTACATCATGCCGCCCTACTACGATTCGATGGTGGCCAAGCTGATCGTGAACGGCGCGACCCGCAACGAATGCCTGATGCGGCTGCGCCGCTCGCTCGAGGAATTCGTGATCGGCGGCATCGACACGACGATCCCGCTGCACCAGCGCATCATCGGCGAGCAGGCCTTCATCGACGGCGATTACGACATCCACTGGCTGGAGAAGCTGGTCGGTTTGAAGAAGTAGA